>CAYVZW010000090.1:0-4155 GCA_964456325.1 uncultured Clostridium sp.
TATTAAAGATAAATAGAAATATTTATTTTTTATTTTGCATTTATTTTATTTAATATGAAGTTTGATAAGTAGCTAGCTACAATTAATGCAACTATCCCTGCTGTTAATTTACCTACTATCATTGGAAATACCATTTCTGGGTTAACTCCTGCAGTGAAACCAAGAAGATCTCCGAATACAAATGAAGCAGATACAGCAAATGCAAGGTTTAATAGTTTACCTTTAGGATTCATATTTTTAACCATTCCAAACATTGCAGTACTATTAGCCATATTAGCAACTAATCCACTACAAGATTCATTATTAATTTTAAGTAGTTTTCCTAATTTTGATAAAGCTTTTCCAAATGTTTTAGTTATCCATTTCATCATTGGGAATGCACCGATTAGTACTATTCCAATCTGACCACACGTTAGTAATCCATTATCAAGAGGAGTAAGTCCTGTTATTGCATCTTTTGTAGACATAGTATAGAATACCGGAAACATAATACCAGTAACTTGTTGAAATACTGCTATTGCTGTAAGAACAGCAATGATTGCCATTATAATTTTACCAAATTTATTAAATCCTTTTATCATCTTATCTGGAATAAACCATAATCCTAAAATAATTAATAATGCTATAAATATTACTGGGACCATATTTATTAATATTGTTCCAACACTTATTTTATAAGGTGTTAAATTCATCATTAGTCCACCAACTAAGCAACCAAATGGAACAGCAATCATTCCTGCAAGAACACCACCACAAATGTATTTATGATCACTTTTTTCAAGCATAGAAAATGCAACGGGAATAGTAAATACAATAGTGGGACCCATAATTGTTGCTAAAATAATACCGGAAAAGTTACCAATTGATTCATTTAATGCAAGTTCAGTAGATAATGCATATCCTCCCATATCAGCAGATAATAAAATAGCTGGAAATACTGATGGGTCAGCACCAATAAATTTAAATAATGGTGTAACAATTGGACTTAATACTGTAGATAGTAGTGATGAACATGCAATTATAGCCGCAATACAAGATGCTAAAGAACCTATTGTATTAAATCCTTTATCAAATTCTTCTCCATAACCAAGTTTATTACCTCTTATTTTATCAACAACTCCAACTATCATAAAAATCATCATGATAAATATAATTATTGAATTAATGGATATATTTGTTAACCAATTATAAAATGATTCAAAAAAAACATCTAAATTTAATAATGAAGAAAAATCATTTGCATTCATAATACTCTCCTATAATGATGTATTTTACTCTTAAAGTATACACTATTATTAATATAAATTGAAATTAAAATAAGTATATTTACAGTTTTAATAATATATTATTTTAAGAATGTATTATGTGTATCACCTAAGTGGGATAATTTATTATAGAAAATAATATACCATTATTGTATAATATAATTAATCAACAAAAGTAATATAGTACTAACAAAAAGGATATGGAATAATGATTGAAGCAAAAAATGTAATGTTTAAAAAGAATGATATCGTAATTGAGGGAACTACATATTTGATTCCACCGAATCCACAAAATGGATTTAATTGTGGCTATTCAGTATTTGTTCCAAAAAATTGGAAACAAACACAAATCTGCTAATGCATAGTTGTAATACGGGAAATAATGTTCCGGTTCATTTAGAAGAAGCAAATGAAATTGCGAAAAGGAGTACTTATGAAAAACCTAATCCTGGAATGTGGTTTGGTAATGATTTAAATATGCCAGTTTTAATTCCATTAATCCCTTGAGTTCAAGGCTATTATACGCAAGCATTAGGAAGTAAAGTACTACATAATAATATATCTGCATTAATAGCTGATCAAGATAGAAGAAGTGATGAGGAGATATTATCCGAAGAAGAAATGCATCAAGTTCAAGAACAATGTAGAGATATACCAACACAAGTAATGAATATGATTGAATCAGCAAAATTATTTTTACAAAGTTTAGGTATAAATGTCGATGAAAAAATCGTTGTAGAAGGATATTCAGCCGGTTCAAAGTTTGCTAATTGTTTTACTGCCATTCATCCTGAAATAGTTAAGGCTTGTATATGCGGAGGTAATAGTGGACTTGGGATTTTACCAATAACTGAGTATAAAGGGCAACAATTAAACTATCCATTAGGAGTAGCAGATATTCCGTATTTTGATTATGATACTTTTTGTCAAATACCTCAATTATATTATATAGGAACGGAAGATTATAATGATCCTGCAATGCCTAAAACAACTTATAAGGTCGATTCTGATGGTAATTATATGCTAGATACTAATGGAAATAGAATACCACAAACAAATGAAAAAGGAATGATTGTTCCATTGCTAGATGAAACTGGTAAAATGCAACCAAGATATGCTGAAAATTATACACAGAATGAGTTTGAAATAATTCAACAGTTATTAGGTGAAAATCCACAAACAAGATTTACAAATAACGAAGAAGTATATTTGTCTTTAGGAATCAATGCAACTTTTCAAAGGTTCCCTGGAGATCATAATTCTGTAACACAAAATCATGATGGAACACATTATTATACAAATGAAATTGTTAAGAATTTTATTAAGTCAGTTTTAAATAGAACTGAGAATTTAGAAAATAGTGAGAATCTTAATATTTAATAAATTCTAAGTTTAAATTAAAATTTATAGCATATGTTTATTGTTAATGCTATAATATTTATATCAATTAACTTACCATTTATTGATAAAAATAATTAATGACGATAATCTATATTTTTGGGTAAGGGAAATATATTTATTCGGGTATACTAAGTTTTTGCTTAGTATGCCCTTTTTATTAAAGAATGGTGAAAAAATGAATGAAGTTATAGGAAATGAAAAAGTTAAAATAGAGAGTTTGATATATGAAATAAGAGGAAAACAAGTAATGTTAGACAGTGATATTGCCAAACTATTTATGTATGAGACAAAGAATCTTAATAGACAAGTTAATAGAAATATATCGAGGTTTCCTGAGGAGTATTGTTTTCAGTTATCTTCAAAAGAATATGAAAACTTGAGGTGCCAAAATGTCACCCCAAATAACAACTTAATACATGGCGGAAGAAGGTATTTGCCATTTGTTTTTACAGATAAAGGCATTATTATGCTTGCTACAGTTTTAAAAAGTGATATAGCTGTTGAAATGAGTATAAGAATAATTAATGCATTTATTTCTATGAAAAAGTATATATCAAGTAGTCTAATTGAGCAAAAATATATTAACAACCTAGTATTTAAACATGATGAGGATATAAAAATATTACAAGAATCATTTGATAAAATGATTTTAAAAGAAAAAAATAATCATATATTTTTTGAAGGACAAATATATGATGCATATTCTAAAATAATTGATATATTAAATTTAGCATACAGTAATTTAATTATTATTGATAATTATTTAGATAAAAGTATGCTTGATATAATATCAAACTGCAAAGTCACAGTGATTTTAATAACTGCAGACAAACTAAATAATATTGATACGGCAAAATATAGAAAGCAATACAATAACTTGCATATTATAATTAACAAATCATTTCATGATAGATTTATTATTATTAACAAAACCATATTATATCATTTAGGTTCCTCATTAAATTCAATTGGTTATAAATGTTTTGCAATTACTAAAATTGATGATAAAGATATATTAAGAGAAATACTTAAAAAGCTTAAGTTATTATAGTTAGAGTTGATTTTGTTAGAATTTTACATTTTAACATTACATTTTCTAAAAATGTAAAATATAAAATTTAAGAATAATATAGTGGAACTATGGTATATCTTTGATATTTATAGTATAATTTGATTAATTAATAACAAGGGGGAATATTATGAAAAATGATAGTGAAATTAATACTATTTTTGATAACATTAAAAAGTTAGTAGTAAATAGTCGAAACAAAGTATATTCAGTTGTAAATACCGAAATGCTTAATTTATATTGGAATATTGGTCAAGTAATAATGAAAATACAGCAAGGAGATGAAAGGGCAATATATGGGGAAGAAGTATTAGAAAAATTATCTAAGAAACTGACAAATGAGTTTGGGAAAGGATTCTCCAAACGAAATCTTGAAAGGATGAGAAAATTTTATATTTGTTTTCCAATTACGACAACACT
>CAYVZW010000091.1:0-4135 GCA_964456325.1 uncultured Clostridium sp.
TGCAGACACTAAACTTAAAATGATAGAATATACAACACCATACTTACCAAAAGATAAAATAAGATATTTAATGGGAGTAGGAGAACCAATAGATTTAATAGATGGAGTTATAAGAGGAATTGATATATTTGATTGTGTACTTCCAACTAGACTTGCTAGACATGGAAATGCTCTTACAAGAGATGGAAGAACTAATATGAGAAATGCAAGATTCATAATGGACTTAGAACCCATTGAAAAAGAATGTGATTGTTATACGTGTAAAAACTATACAAGAAGTTATATTAGACATTTACTTGTATCAGATGAATCATTTGGGCAAAGATTAATATCAATACATAATATAAGATTTCTTACTAAACTAATGGAAGATATTAGACAAAATATTAAAGACGATACATTACTAGAATTCAGAAGTGAATTTGTAAATAGATATACAAAGAAGTAATAATATGGTATAATATACTACTATTAATGGGGGTAATCATGAATAGTAAAGTATATAAAGGAAATATTATAACTCTAGTAAGAGAAATTAATGTTCCAAATAAAAAGTATTATACAAATACTTATTTAACTAAAAGAGATGCGATATTATATAGAAAAGATAATGGCAGATATATAGATATTGATACAAATATTATATATGATTGTTATGATAAAGGCACTGAAAGACCAATAAATATTCCATTTATTGATAACGATTCATTAAAAAGAGTTAATGTTGATTCAACTATTGATACTAAAATGAATAGAATTGGATTTAGACTTAGATTATTAAAATAGTTCATTGTAACTATTTTTCATTTGGTACTCCAATAATACCACCAACCATAGTTGATAATATTAATGTTACATAATATATTAATGTTTTAAATGTAAATGAACCAGTTATAAGCGTAATTAAGCTTAATATTACAGTGATTAATAATCCTAAAGTAAATCCATTAAGATATCCTTTTTTTCTCTCTATTCTTGATATTTTAATACCTACGAATGACTGTAATAATAGTACAAAGATATAACTTATTATATTAATAACATTATAGTTTAACAATTCAAAATAATAGAATATTGATATTATAACTAAATATACTATTAAAATAGCAAAATAATATCCAAGTACTTTTAAATAATTAAAAACTTTATTCATAAATTCACCTAATTAATTATATTTATGTTTAAAAATTATATGAATAAACATACTAATATTAGGGTGATATTATGGATATATTAACGGTTGGAGTGAGAACTATATTCTTTTATATATTTATTTTAATTATATTTAGAATAATGGGTAAAAGAGAAGTGGGTCAGTTATCAATACAAGATTTAGTAGTGAGCATATTAATAGCTGAATTGGTAGCTATATCAATTGAAAACTATAAAGATACTATGTGGCTTACAATTATTCCAATTATAATACTATTAATACTTGAATTATCTTCTGCATATTTATCTCTTAAGTTTAATAAATTTAGAAATATTATCGAAGGTAAACCATCATTAATAATAAATAGAGGTATTATTAATTATAAAGAAATGGTTAAACAAAGATATTCTCTTGATGATATGATGAGTGAACTAAGAAGTAATAACATAAAAGATTTAAAAGATGTTGAATATGCAATACTTGAAAATAATGGTAAATTAAATGTATTTAAATATAGTTTTCTTGGTCTTGATGCATCAATACCATTTCCCCTTATTCTTGATGGTATAGGACAAAAAGATACTCTAGACTACTTAAATAAGACAGATAAATGGATAAAAGAATATCTTGAAACAAACAAGATTGATAAAAAGAATGTATTCTATGCATTTTATAAAAATAAAAAAATATTTGTAATTATGAGAAATGAACTTAAGAATTAACTCTTAATGTTTTTTTAATTAAAATATAATATAGTAATGTAGAAACTATTAAATTAATAATTATTGAAATAACTAAACTATACATTCCAAAACCAAGTAAACAAAATATTACAATTGAAGATAATCTTACTATACTTCCAATGATAACAGAATGCATTGCTTTTCTAGACTGACCTAATGCTTGAAGAGCATTTACAAGTGGATTTTCAATATAAAAAAGAATAGTAAATGGAGCTAATAATTTAATATAATCAAGTCCTTCATTTGTATGATATAAAAGATTTAAAAATAGACTTGGGAATAATAATATAATAAGAGTACTTATCCCACCAATACATGAAGAAATAAGTACAATTTGTTTTATTCTTTTAGAGCACATTTCATAGTTACCTTTAGAATAATGCTTAGATAACTCGGGTATTAAAGCTGTAGACATATTCTGAGTAAAGAATTGTGGCATTAGTAATAAAGATAAAGCATAAGCATTTATAATACCATATTCAATTACTATATAGTTTTTAGAGTAACCTAAGTATAAAAGCATATTTGTAAGAATTATAGGTTCTAAAAAATATGAAATAGATCCAATTATTTTACTACTAGTCGCAGGTACTGTTATTCTAAGTAAATCTTTAATGTATTTAATATCTATTTTTAAATTATTAAGTTTTGTTTTAGGAAAGAATTTAATCATTACTATTTCAGATACAATTTCTCCGATTATATTTACTAATATAATAAAACATATTCCATAAACTAAACTTATTTTAATAATTCTTGTTATAAATATAGATATTAATACCATTCTAGTAACTTGTTCTAGGAAGTTAGATAACATATATGGAAACATATTTTGTTTACCCCAAAAGTAACCTTTTATTATTGAAGATATACTTACAAAAGGTAAAGTCAAAGATATACATATTATAGGATAATATAATCTAGGTTCTTTTAATAAATTATTTGATAAATAAGGAGCAAATAATATTACAGTTACTATTAATATTATATTAATAAGTATTGATATAAATATAGATGAAGTGAGTAATCTTTTAGAATTATATTTATTTTTAGATACAAGAGCGCTTATCGCAGTAGGGTAAGAAAATATAGATATTGTTATTAATAAAGACATTGTTCCATTTAATAAACTATATAATCCAATTCCTTCAGTACCTATTTTTCTTGTTATTATTATTCTTAATACAAAACCAACTATTTTAGTAAGAGTTCCACCTAATAATAATATAATTGTTGATTTAAAAAAAATACTGTCTTTTATTTTACGTATCATAATAAATTATATGATTGTAAAAAAAGAATATATATGTTAAAATTAAAGTACCTAGAGGTTAAGTATAGTACATATAAACCGACAAAGTATGTAATTTTGGGGGATTAATTAATTTCTGTTGTGAATGCTGAATTTATTCAGAATCCTGAAGAAGTTATGTATCCTACCACCTCGTGTGTATCGCGAGTTTTATAACACTATATTTATCTCTAGGATTTTTTTCTTTTAGGAGATGCGTATGAATCTAAATAGATTAGAGAGTTTAATTGGTGAAGATAAGCTTAAAAAGATAAGAGACTTGAATATCTTAATTTTAGGTTTAGGTGGAGTAGGCGGTTACGTAGTTGAAAGTATAGCTAGATGTGGAGTTAATAAAATTACTTTAGTAGATGGGGACACTATAAAACCAAGCAATATAAATAGACAGATAATCGCAACTAGAAGAACAATGAATCATTACAAAACTAAAGAATGGAAGAAAAGAATTAAAATAATAAATAAGGATGCATTAGTTAATATAATAAATACAAGAATTAATGAGAATAATATGGAAATACTTTTTTCAGAGAAGTATGACTATATAATTGATGCTTGTGATACTACTATCGTTAAAGTGAAACTTATTGAAGAATGTAGTAAAAAAGGTATTAAATTAATTTCATGCATGGGAACTGCGAATAAGATGGACGCCACTATGCTTGAAATAACTACTCTTGATAAAACTGATTATGATCCTCTTGCTAAAAAGATAAGAAAAGAAATTAAAAATAAAGAATTAATGAAAGATGTAACTGTTATTACATCAAAAGAAAAGTCAATTGATACCGGAATGCTTGGATCTACTTCTTATGTACCTGCATGTGCTGGTTTACTTGTTACTGATTATATCATTAATAGTATTGTAAAAAAAATATAACTGTAAAAAGTTATTTTTTTATTGACATGTAATAGCAATAATGCTATTAT
>CAYVZW010000092.1:0-4119 GCA_964456325.1 uncultured Clostridium sp.
TAGAAATCTACTTCTGTTGTAACTTTAAAAGATACATAATCATTAGAAGGTATATCCGTCTTAACAAACTCACACTTATGTTGAGCTGGGTCATCTTCTAAAGTATTACAAACAATCCTATTAAGTGATTGCGTATAAGGTTCATTTAACCATGCTTCATCACTCTCTTCATCAAGTTCTTCGTCAGTATGAACGCTTCTATAGCAACTACTTCCTTCACAATATACATTAAACAAATCATCAGTTTTAACAATGCCTGTGTTCTTTTCGTATTGTGTTAAACTTCCATACACAGTGTCATCATATTGAACTGATAAGTCTGCGCATGTATCTTCTACACATGAAGCTGCTTTTAAAATTTTCTTTTTAATACTTTTCGAATTTGCAGTTGATACTATTTGTTCAACATCATATTCACTTGATGTATCTGATTCTAATGTTGCTAGTTTATATTGAACATTATCATAAGATTCTGCTGTATCTACACTAACATTCTTAACTGAATAAGTATCTTCATCTATAATTAATGAGGTTCCGCAATATCCTTTTGTTGCATCACAGTCACCGGCGCTTACATGATTTGATACTCCCTTATCTGTATCTGCAGCAGCACCACTACCATCAGAATTGCCACCAACATATGGTGATTTTGTAAGAGTATAATACTTAATATCAGGTTCCCCAGACAATCCGCTACCATACATATTACATGTTTGTATTGCTGTTAGTAAATCTCTTACCTTAGCTTGTGCTGCATTATACACTTTTCTTGCTTCTTCTGCTTCGTTAATAATTTTATCAATGTCTCCATCAACACCCGAAACGCAAGCACCGCCAGCAAAATTATCTATTCCATAGATTGGATATCCTTTAATGTTTCTAAATATACTACTGTAATCATATTTTGAATGATACTTTCTGTCCATTTCTTCAAAAATATCTTTAAGCTTTGAAGCAAGGTCATCACTAATACTTAGTGTTTCATCTACTCTAAACTCTTGATCTTGTTCATAATCTTCCCATGTTGCAGGAGACTTACAGCAATACTTACCATTTGATTTAAAATAGCAAGAATACCCACGTGATTCATAACTCTTTTTCTGTGTTTTATTTAAATTACAGTATGTATATTTACCATCTTCTTTTTGTTCTCCAGTAATATTATAATACGCATAAGCACTACATGCTAATGTTGAAGTAGCAGCATTTCCATCTGTTACTGTATCTGAAACTGTAAATTTTGAACTTCCATCACCATAATTGAAATAGAAAAACCCACGTCCATACCATGTGAATATTGAAACACATCTTGTTGCACATACCCCATCAGTAGTATTTTGAATTAAAGCATCCGGATCTAGCGTTATAGTACCGTTATCATTTCTTGTTATTCCATTTAAATCATCGCATCTTTGGTAAGCAATTTTTGACCCACTCTCATCAATAGATCCGGCACTTGCATTATATTGTGTACAAGTGCTTTGCCCAGTAGAGTTTGGTAAAGTCGCATAATTTTTAATGGTGCTATCATTTAATCCAAAACCATCACAATTAAGTGTGCATCCTTTCATATTAGCGTTTTCTTTTGGATAATAATCACTTTCCTTTTGTAAATATCTCATTGTATCAAGTTTTTTCCAAGCGTTCCACGCATCAGCTACAGCTTTTTCTGCTTCATTATATCTTTTTAACCATGAATCATAATATATTTCAGATACGCATTGTCTTTGTTGAAGTACTATTGCAGTAAGATGCTGATCACTACCCAAATTGTTAGTTATTTTCTCTTCTAGTTCATATCTAAACTGCATTCCAGTATAAACTTTTTCTTTATTTGCCATGTAGAATTTAATTTCATTTCTACAATATATTTTACATGTATCAGAGTCGGTTTCATAAGACTTTTCTCTAAAGTACTTCTCCCCTGTACATGAATTTAGTATTTGCGACATTGACGGATCTTTAATATATCCATCTTCAACTCCATTATAATCACTACTTTGTGTATTTAACTTATTGTAATTATTACAATATTTTTTACTATCAGTAGTTGAATTTAATTTTCCATCTTCACCGGAACAAGTGCATGATACTTTAGCACTATATTGCTTAATATAATCTTTATTAGTTGTAACTGTTCCCTCAGCTTCAAGCACATACATTATTTGTCTATTGCTTGGATTTGAACAGTGATGATATTCTTTAACTCTACCACTTGCATCAAAATCTACTATTTGAATTTCTATTGTAGCAATAGTTGTATTTTCAGTTGAACATAAATTCTCAGTAGTATACTTTGAATAGCAATAATTCTTATCACAGTAACTACTATCTGAAGATACTTCATTTCCATTCGCATCATATAATGTTATTATAACTCTGCAATTTGCATCTCCAATGGCACACTCTTCAGTAGTTGGATTAGTTATTTGAACAGTATTACCAGAACTACCTAATGTAGTAGTTACTAGTTTTGGAATCTTATTTCCTCCCGCATCTAAAGCATTAGTATGTAATGCATCATTATATAATACAAGTGCTTCTTTGTATAAATCATAGTTTTGATAATCGCATATTACTCCATGATTCTTTGAAGTTGTTGTACATTCAAATCCATAATTCAAATAGTTAGCATCTTCCTCAACTCTTGTAGCGGTAATGCCATAGAAATTCACTGTTGTTGTTTTCTTACCATTATTTAAAGGATATTTTGTTGAATTCATTCCTGACAAGTGGCCCATTTTAGTTGCCCACATTCTCATTGCCATATCAATTACGCCATATTCATCAGCAGTTAATTGAGTTCTATTATCTGTTCCTATTAAAGCTATATATGCTAACCCACATCTATAATCATCTAGATATTTATCTTTGCATGAGCTTAAATCAAACTCGGAATTTAGACAGTACTGAGGTATTAGTTCCTTACTACTGGTGTAATATGAAGGACATTGAAAAGACTTAGCTGGTTGAATACAAAAAGCATAATCCCCATTATTTGTTTGATATATTCTTCCTGTTACCAAATCAATTGAACCATTAGTGCTTACTTCAGTCACAGGCTTTGCATATCTATAAGAATATCCCGTTTTAAGGGCACATGTCCCTGAGCAATTTTCCAAGCATCCATTTTCAGTTTCAAACATTTGACCACCAGTAATATATTTTTCAAGATACTCTTGTGATGAAGATAGTCCCACTATAGTACCACTACATGAATATGCTGTTCTTGAAGGAGTGTCTTTACATAAATATCCTTCATCTTTATTATCTAAAGAAAAATTATCACAAGCTGTTTTAGCTAAGTCACTTGATTCGTATACTTCTGTCGACTCAATATAATCTTCTTCACTTATATCAGTACTTGATGCTGATGAATCTCTTAAATAAACTCCTCCTATAGTGTAAAAGCCTTCTCCACTAGTTTCTTTGCAAAATTGATCATTTAATGGATATATAATCTCTTTTTCACTAGACGAAATAGTCCCGGAGCTAGTTATTGCATTAACCCCTGGAATAAATAACAACAAAAGAATAAGAATTAATAATCTTTTCATTCTTTTTCACTTCTTTTCTTTGTTATAAATATTACTATGTAATAAAATAATGCTACTACTGCTAAAGGTATTACAACATATAAAGAGTATTCTTTTATTTTAATCCATACCTTCTCATACCATGCAGAATTATTATATAGTTCCTCATCAATTTTATCATTATAATATCTATCAATTAAATCATCTGCTTCATTTTTCTTATTATCATCCACTTTTGTATAACTTCCACATATTTCAGCATTGGGATTATCTTCACAATATATCGTATCATTATATGAATTATACTTTGGAACCGTGTAAGTTATTGTTTTCATTTTTTCACTAGCACATATACTAGCTGTACTAGACATGTATACAACAAAAGTATACTTCTTGTCCACAAAATGTATTTCAGATCCTATAACATAATTTTTAAAATCTTTATCATATTCTACATCATATGTGTTAACACTATAAGTGTCCTTAGCGGTTACTCTCAAGTCCTCCCTTGGTACACTTAACATTAACAAGTATGAATATGGATATTCATCATTTTTAACTTCTTCAAACTTTATTTCAAGAT
>CAYVZW010000093.1:0-4016 GCA_964456325.1 uncultured Clostridium sp.
AAACTGAACTTGATGAAATTGCTGAAAATAAACTAGTATGGCATGAAGTACTGGATAAGTTTTATAAGGACTTTGAACCACTTATGAACAAGGCATTTAAAGATATGGAAAAAGCATCTCCCGAAAAAACTGGAGAAACCTGTCCTGAATGCGGAAATCCACTAGTGATTAGAAAAGGAAAGTTTGGACAGTTCGTAGCTTGTTCAAATTATCCTGAATGCAAATACATAAAAAAAGAAGAAAAAAAGATAATTGAAATATGTAACTGTCCAGAATGTGATGGAAAGATAATAGAAAAGAAAACTAAAAAAGGGAAAGTATTCTATGGATGCAATAATTATCCGAAATGCAGCTATGCACTATGGGATAAGCCAACAGGACAAATATGTTCGAAATGTAATGGACTTCTTGTGGAAAAGAAAAAAAAGATATTTTGTCCGAAGTGTGATCAAGGCAAGTAATACTTGCTTTTTAGTTATCAATAAATGTGCATACATTGTTAAATCGTCAAATAATGACTAATTTATTAATAAATACTTGCATTTTGTATAAGTTATGCTACAATTAGTATGTAAGCATTATATGTGAGTATGTGCTTAAATAATTAATGGGAGGTAATTTACGATGAGTAAGACTGAATTAGTTGAATTCGTTGCTGCTAAAGCCGGATTAACTAAAGCTGATGCTGGAAGAGCATTAGATGCTGTAATCGAAGGAATTACAAGTGGACTTAAAAAGGAAGGAAGAGTTGCATTAGTTGGATTTGGAACTTTTGCTGCTAAAAAGAGAGCTGCTAGAAGCGGTATCAATCCTTTAACTAAGAAGCCAATTGAGATTCCTGCAAAGACTGTTGCATCTTTCAAAGCTGGAAGCAAATTAAAAGAAGCTTTAAATTAATAAAAAGAAGTCACATATGTGACTTTTTTTGATATAATAGTTTTATGAAAGAAATATTAAATAAATTAATTGATAGTGGGTTTGATGCTTATATAGTAGGTGGATATATAAGAGATTTTTTACTTGGTAAAGAATCATTTGATATAGATATATGTACTAATGCAAGTATAGACAATATAATTAAAATATTTAATAAAGAAGGAGTATCTTATAAAAAATACTTTAGTTATCATTTAGTAAAAGGACTTTATAATTATGATATAACAACATTTAGAAAAGAACTTGCTTATGAAAATAATAAACCTACTAAGGTAGTCGGAGTTAATGATCTATACACTGATTTACTAAGAAGAGATTTTACTATTAACACTTTAGCACTTGATAAAGATAATAATTTAATAGACTTATTGGGTTCTAGAAAAGATATAGATAATAAACTAATTAAAACAGTAGGTAATACGTATGATAAGTTTATTGAAGATAAAACAAGAATACTAAGAGCAATTAGATTCTATGTTACTCTTGATTTTGAATTAGATAATGAAATAATAGAATTTATTAAAGAAAAAGGATACTTAATTAAAGAATTAAATTCTGAATATAAAAAAAGTGAACTTAATAAAATATTTGAATGTAATCCACTTAGATTCTTTAATTTTATGGAAAAATACAATTTAAAAGAGTGTTTTGATATTACTTATGATAAAATAGTGGATACACATAGTTATTATGGAGTATGGGCACAAATAAATAGTAATTACACATTTACTAAAGATGAAAGAATTATAATAAATGCTATAAATAAATTAGTAAATAAAGGTGATATAACTAGCTATGATATTTATAAAAATGGGGAGCTTGTTTCATTAAATGCATCTATAATACTTAATAAAGATATAAGCTGGTTAATTAAGAGTTTACCTATACATAGTGTATTTGATATAGATATTAATATTGATGACTTGATGAAATATAAGGATAAATACAGTATTAATAAAATAATGAATGAGATTGAAGAAAATATAATAAATAATAATATTAAAAACAATAAAAGTGATATAATAAAATACATTGAAGGAGAATATCATGAGTGATTTAAGAGCTTCATTTATTACTAAGGATTTTATAATAAATCCAAATATAATAAAATGTATATCATCTTTAGATATAAATCTTAAAGAGTTTATTTTAATTCTTTATTTTATTAATGTATCATGTAAATTAGATATGGAAGATATAAAAGATAAACTATGTTTTACTGAAGAAGATATTTTTACTTCATTTAACAGTTTAGTTAATAAGAAATATATTGAAATGAAAGTTGAAAATAAGGGTGGGGAAGTTATTGAAAAGATTCTATTAGATCCTTTTTATGATAGACTTGCACTTAATAAGAAGACTGAGAATACTACTGATTTATTTGCATTATATGAGCGTGAATTAGGAAGAACTCTTTCTTCATATGAATTTGAAATGATTAATAAATGGAAAGAAAATGGAACAAGTGAACAAACAATAAAAGATGCTCTTAAAGAAGCGATTCTTAATAATGTTACTAGTTTTAAGTACATTGATAAAATAATCTATGAATGGTCTAAAAACGGTGTTAAAAAAAGCATTAATAAAGATTCTTCATATAAAGAAATAGATGATTATAATTGGTTAGAAGATAATGAATAAAGAATTAATAAAAAATGAATTGAATGAGTTGTTTCCCGATGCTAAGTGTGAACTTATTTATAATAATGATTATGAGTTATTATTATCTGTTATGTTATCTGCTCAAACAACAGATAAAGGAGTTAACTTTGTTACAAAAGATTTATATAGTAAATATGATACATTAGATAAACTAAATAGTTTAAGTATTGAAGATATAGAAAAATATATTAAAAGAATAGGATTCTATAAAGTTAAATCAAAGAACTTTAAACAAATAGTTGAAACATTATTACCTATTGGATTTGTTCCAAATGATAGAGATTTCTTAGAGTCTCTTCCTGGAGTAGGTAGGAAAACAGCAAGTGTTGTACTAGGACAATTATATGATATTCCTTCTTTTGCAGTGGATACTCATGTATTTAGAGTATCTAAAAGACTTGGTATCACAAATAATAAAGATGATGTACTAAAAACTGAAATGAAGTTAAAAAAATATTTTGATGAATGTGATTGGAATAAGGTAAATTCCGAGTTAGTACTATTTGGAAGATATAATTGCACTAGTAAGAATCCAAAATGTGAATCATGTAATCTTAAGAGTATATGTAGAAAAGGAAAAAATAATATAAAATGAATGAAGACGTATACGCCGAAATTAATGTTATAGTGTCTAATTATATATATAATAAGTATCATAATAAATATATTAAAGATTTAGATGTAATGATTTTTATTTGTGAATTGTTAATTAGTTCTATGAATGATTTTGATAATGGTTATATTCCTTATAGTGAAAAAGTTAATATAAATGATTCTATTTCTATTATTGAATCTTTTTTAAGTGAATTAAATCCGTTATATCAAATGGAGTTTAATAGTATAATGCATGAAACATATGTAGATGATAATGGCAAGAAAATACCAACAATTGAGTTTGCAAGAGTAAATTCACCTTTAGAAGATGAATCAAATGTAGACATAACTAGTGTATCAACTATTAATTATACAGAAACATTATATGATGTGTTTACATTAGTTCATGAGATGTTTCATGAATTTAATCTTGAGCCTAATAATGAAGATGATTATGCAAGAGACATACTTACTGAAACTATTTCAATCACTTCAGAGTTTCTTCTTGAAGACTATTTAATTAAAGAAGGTATTTGTACTAGAGAAGCAAGTTTAAATAAGCATGATAGGTTTACATATTCATATATAAGTGCATCAAAAGTAATCTTTGAAAGTACTTTAATCAATTTATATTTAAAAAATGGCAAGATTTCTAATGAAATAATAAATGAGTATATTAATTCACTTGATAAAAAATCAATTACTTATCATATTTTTAATACTTATTATAATGAATTACTAATTGATATATTAAATAATAAAACACTTAATTTTGTAAGAAATTATAGATATGTATTAGGTGTAGTACTTGCAAGTGACATACA
>CAYVZW010000094.1:0-4015 GCA_964456325.1 uncultured Clostridium sp.
AAAGAAATGAAAAAGATTTCTAAAGATAATAAACTTATTAAAAGAAGAGAAATAAGTAAAAAAGAAGCTCTTGATATGTTCAAAGATGACAAATATAAATTAGATTTAATAAGTAGAATGGATGAAAAGGATACTGTAATATCCTGCTACGAACAAGAGGATTTTATTGATCTTTGTAGAGGACCTCATGTTGCATCTACTAAAGAAATAAAATATTTTAAATTGCTTAAAGTAAGTGGAGCTTATTGGAAAGCAGACTCTAAAAATAAAATGTTACAAAGAGTTTATGGAGTATGTTTTGATACAGAAGAAGATTTAAATGAATATTTAGCATTCTTAGAAGACTGTAAATCAAGAGATCATAGAAAAATAGCTAAAGATTTAGACATATTTATGACACATGAATTAGTTGGTTCAGGACTTCCAGTGTTCTTACCAAATGGAGCATTTATATTTCATGAATTAAAAGAATATATTAGAAAGAAAGAATTAGATTTAGGTTATCAACATGTATATACACCATCTTTAGCAACATCAAACCTATACAAAATAAGTGGACATTGGGATCATTATAAAGATGATATGTATCCATTAATGGAAAGAGATGGGGAAGAATGTGTACTTAGACCAATGAACTGTCCTCATCATATGCTTATTTATAAAAATCATTTACGTTCTTATAAGGATTTACCTATTAGAATAGGTGAATTAGCACAAGATTATAGATTTGAGTCTTCAGGCGCAGTTTGTGGATGTGAAAGAGTAAGAGGATTCTGTCAAAATGATGCCCATTTATTTGTAAGACCTGATCAAATAGAAGAAGAATTTGGTAAAGTAGTTAATTTAATATTAGATGTGTATAAAGATTTTAATATTGTTCCATTATCATTTAGATTATCTCTAAGAGATCCAGAAGACACTGAAAAGTATTTTCAAGATGATGAAATGTGGAATAAAGCAGAAAATAAATTAAGAAGTGTACTTAAAGATTTGAAAATTGATTATGAAGAAGCTGTCGGAGAAGCTGCATTCTATGGACCAAAACTTGATGTTCAAATTAAAACGGCTATTGGACATGAACTTACATTATCTACTTGTCAATTGGATTTCTTACTACCAGAAAGATTTGATTTAACGTATGTTGATGAAAATGGAGAAAAGAAGAGACCTGTAGTTATACATAGAGCAATACTTGGTTCAATAGATAGATTCTTAGCATATTTAATTGAAGTAACTAAAGGTGCATTTCCATTATGGTTAAGTCCTAAACAAATTAATATTATTCCTGTAAATAATGCATATCATTTAGAATTTTGTAAGAAACTACAATCAGATTTAGAAAAGAATAACTTTAGAGTTACACTTGATGATAGAGAAGAGAAACTTAGTTATAAAATGAGAGAAAGTGTTATTAATAAAATACCTTATACACTTATAATAGGTGATAAAGAACTTGAAACTGAATTTGTTAGTTATAGAAAAAGAGGTTCTAATGAAACTATTAATATAAGATACACTGAGTTTATAAAACAATTAAATAAAGAAATAGAAGATAAAGTTATTGAATAAGTATAACGGAGTTAAAATAAAAGAGATAGATGAATTGTTACCTATAATAGATTTAGATACTGTTAAAGATGATTTCTTTGATTTAGATAAAACAAATGATTCTAAAATTAAAGAACTCATTATGAAAATGATATAATTAAAGTTAAAGATACATATGAAGGATTTAAAGATATTGAAAGTATAAATATTAAAGATATTATTGGTATTGAAGAATATAAAAGTGTTAATCCAAATTTAGTATTTAATAAAGACTTTAATAATAAACTATGCGAAATTACAAATAAACATAATCAAAAACTAATAGTATATATTAAAGGGTATAATGGTGTTGAGATATATTTTGATTTTAAGATTAAAAAAGATAATCAAATACACATTAATGAATACTTTTACCCATTAATAATGCTTAAAGATATTAAAATAAAGCATTTAGTTTAGTTCTAAATGCTTTTTTAATGTTCCATAAATTAACTATCAAGAGAAAAAAGTTGACTTTTGGTTTAAATTATGGTATAATATTACCGGTTTTTAAGAGAAGGTAAAATACTCTTAGATCTCAATATTAATTGACTTTTAATAGAAGTTGTGTTATAATATTTAAACAAATCATTAAGGGGGTTTTGATGATTATGAATAGTAGATTTATTTTAGATTATCTTGATGAGAATAACTTTAAGAAACTAGAAAGAAGTTTAAAAAAGTATAATATGGTTGCTTACAAGAAACTAATGTTTGAATTCTATCCTAAATTAAGAGGTGGAGAATTCGTAGGAGAATTAGTATCTATAAATAAACATGAGCAAACAGAAACATATGATTTAAGACTTCCAACGGATTCATTATTTGTAAAAGTATATGGAGAAGTTAAATTAAATTATACCGTATATAAAGATGGTAGAGTAGTAATGCTTAATAACTTAGAGCCAAAAGAAATATTACTTGATGGACATAAGTCTGAGTTAACCGCATATAAAGGTATAATGATTTCTAAAGCTAATGCACAAAAAGAAATGTTTAAGATTGACTTATTATGTAGATTAGAAGGAAAAGAATAATTCCTTCTTTTATTTTAATTCTTTATATTTATCTTTAAGTACATATATATCTTTACTACTCATAAAAAGTAAAACTGAATTTTCATATTTCATTAATTTATTTATTTCTTCTAGTGAAATGTGTTCAGTATGAGTAGTATATTTTATTATATTATTGTATGTTATATCATCATAACCAGTTTCTATTCTGTCTTCACTAATATCAGTTATATATGAATAATCTGCTAAATTTAATGCATTAGCAAATTCTAAAGCAAAATCTTTTACTCTAGACCTTGTATGTGGTTTAAATATAGCTATTATTTTTCTATTAGGATATTTCTTTTTAGCAGCTTCTATTGTTACTTTTACTTCTGTTGGATGATGAGCATAGTCATCTATTAATATATTTGATTTAAATTCTTCTTCTATGAATCTTCTTTTAGCATGTTCTATTTTAAGTATTTGTTTTTTAATTTCATCTTTATCAATATTTTCTAAATAACAAACACTTATTACACTTAATAGATTTAATACTAGATGATCTCCTATAAAAGGCATAGTATATGTATCAAAATATTCATTATTTATATATACTTCACATATTGTATTATCATCCTTTATTATTAAATTCTTTGCTATAACATCATTATCATTTTTAAAGCCATAATAAAGAGTTTTAACGTTAGTTTTTATCTTTCTTGTATTGTTATCATCTCCACACATTATTACTGCTTTTTTAGCCTTATTTGCAAAAGAATTAAAAGCATCTATCACATCATTAATATCTTTATAATAATCAGTATGATCAAGTTCAATATTAGTAATTATTGCATAATAAGGATTATATGAAAGAAAATGTCTTTTCCATTCACATGCTTCTAATGCAAAATATTTATTATGAGTATTTGCCTTACCAGTTCCATCTCCAATTAAATAATTAATACCAATATTTTCAAAAACTTTTGATAACATTTTAGTAGTTGTAGTCTTACCATGACATCCGGAAACCGCTATTAATTTATATTTATCAGTTATTAAAGCAATCATTTCTTGATATGTATATATTTTTAAATGTAATTCATTTGACTTTTTAACTTCAATGTTTTCATCATTAAATGCATTACCTTTAACAATAATCATATCTTCTTTAATATTATTTTCATCAAAAGGATATATTTTAATATCTCTTTTAATAAGTTCTTCTTCAGTAAAGAAGTGATCAGTTTTATCACTACCACTCACATCATAACCTAAATCATGCATAACACATGCAAGAGCACTCATTCCAGAACCCTTAATACCAATTAAAAAATATTTCATATAATTCACCATATCAATTGTATCAATAAAAAATAGATAAATCAATTTTATCTATTAATTATTTCCAATATTAACGCACCATCATTATT
>CAYVZW010000095.1:0-4014 GCA_964456325.1 uncultured Clostridium sp.
GTTTCATTCTCTATATTTGATGATATTGTTTTATCATTTACTTCTAATTCTTTTCCTGTTTCTAGGTTTAAACTATCATTTACTCCTTCTACTTCTAGTGAATAACTTCCCACCAAAACATTATTAAAACTAAACTTACCTTCAGAGTCAGTTGTTGTTGTCTCTTCGTTTAATGTTACATTAGTGTTTGTTAGTGGTGTACTACTAGAACTAAGTAATAGTCCTTGTACATTATATCTTCCTAAAGAGTCTCCTATATTGATTACTCCTTTAAATTCTTTTCCTTGATTGTAGTTTTGATTTGAAGATGTTTCAATAAACTTAAATGTTAAATAATATACGTGTGTATATCCTACTTCTATTCCAATATTCTCTTTAATTGAATTTGCTATTTGCGATACTGGTGTTTCTTCTATATCAGAACATGTTCCACTTATTACTTGATTCTCTGTTCCATAGTATTGATAACTTGTACATACTGCCTTAACAGTAAGTTCATTGTTTGTAATTGAATTATTAAGTTCTTTCCAATATATTTTATAATATGCATCTAATGAACCTATATTAGTTACCTTAATAGTTTTATTAACTGCCCATCCAGGGTACACATCACTTACATTTATTAAGTCTCCATCAGTATATTCAAGTTGTAATGTTCCTGAAGAAGTTGTTATCATTTTAGCGGTATCATTTCCACTTATATTTAACTCAAAATAAGCATAAGTTAAACCTATACTTAATAAGAATATGAATACTAATGATAAATAGAATAATTTTTTATTTTTCATAAACTACCTCTTTTACTTTATACCATAATTTTATAATGAATGACTTTATATGTCAATTAACAATTATCTATTCTTTAGTTTTTCTATAACATTATGAAGATTATCTGCTTCTATTATTTCTATATCATAATTATTCTTTTCTTTTAATTCTAATGCTTCTTTATAATTATCTGTTGGTACTATAAACACATCTGCTTTATTTTTAACAGCGCCTGATAATTTATATTTTACTCCATCAATTGAACCAACATTTCCATTGTCATCAATAGTACCTGTTCCTGATATTTTATCTCCTTTAGTAATATCATACTTAGTAATTCTATTATATATTTCTAATGCACACATTAATCCTCTAGATGAACCACTTTCATTATCTTTAAAAATATATTCAACTGAAGGGTTTGTTTTAACAGTTTTAATTTCAGAAATATGTACTCCAATAATTACTCTATTATCTGCTATACTTAGTACTGAATAACATTCAATTATTTTATTATCCCTCTTTACTGTTATAGTTATTTTATCACCCTTTTTATAACTATTAACTATAGAAGTGATACTATTAAAATCTGTTACTTTTTCTCCATTAATACTCTTAATAATATCCCCTAACTTTAAGTTAGTTTCTGCATTATCATAAACATAAGTTACAGTTGGATCAATATTAGTAACTTCATATGGAAGATTTGCTTCTGTAAAAGAAGCTATTACTGCATCATAACTTGTTTCTTTTAAATAAATTTGATTTCTAAGTACAACATCTTCACTACTTTCATCTTCTATTCTAGAGTTATCTATACTAACCTTATCCCATGAAGGAATAATATAAGAAAGTAATAATATTGGAACAGTTCCATTCTTAGCAGAAACATATGTTAAATTAAATGATCCCTCTTCTTCATAAGAATCACTAATTAATATTCTATCATCTAAACTAATTAATCCACCAGGAGCATAAACATAATAATCAAACTTAATAAAGAACCAAGGTACAATTAAAATAAATATAATATAACCTTTATAATTGTATTTAATATCATTCTTTATATAGTTAATTATTTTATTTAGTTTATCTTTCATTTTTTCATTTCCTTAATAATATTATTATAGCACAGGAGACACTTAATTATGACTTTAAAAAAAGAGATTTTATTAACTATTATATTGATATTATTTTTATTTAATTTAGATATAGTTATAGAATCTGTTATTAATAGTAGTTATTTATTCTTTAATAAAGTATTTGTATGTATATTTCCTTTTATAATATTATCTAATATATTAATATACTATAACTATCATATATTTTTAAGTAAAACAATTGGTAAATTTATATCTAAAATATTTAATATTGATGAGAATTCTACTATAGTATTTATCCTTAGTATTCTTACTAGTGCTCCTTCTAATTCTATTTATATTAATGATTTACTTGATAAAGGTATTATTAATGAATCTGAAGCAAATAAAGTACTTATTTTTACATATTTTCCCTCTATAGCATTCATTATAGGTTCTATTGGAATAAGTATCTATAATAGCTTTAAAATAGGTCTTATATTACTTATATCTAATTATTTATGTAATATAACTATAGGTATCTTTTTAAGAAAAAATAATTATAGAAATAATATTATAAAAGAGAATACTAATAAGGAAGATTTTTTTGTAATGTTAAAGGGTTCAATATTAAAAGGATTTAATACATCATTTATAATACTTGGTAATATAATAATATTTACTATTATAAGTAATTTAATAACTTCCTATATTAATTTAAATCCAATTATAAATAGTATACTAAGTGGAATTCTTGAAATGACAGGTGGTATTAACAGTATAAGTAATTTAAATATTTCAATTTCGATTAAAATAGTATTAACTAGTTTTTTACTTAATTTTAGTGGTTTATCTATTATATTTCAAAGTAAAAGTATTTTATCAAATTATAAAATAAACATTAAAAAAATACTAATAATTAAATTAGTATTTAGTATTATATTTTCTTTATTATTATACTATGTACCACTTGAATAAATAACTAAATTAAATTCAGGGTCAGATGCTTCTATTGTAATAACATTAGCATAATCTTTATGAGTACTTTTTATTCCAGTAAAATGATAATATTTTCTTTCAGTTGTACCAGTTATTTCTCCTTCTTTAACAGAATATATTTCTTTTGAATAAATAGTTTTAACTAAAATGATTCTATTAGTTATTGAATCAGTATAATCTATTGTTGATCTTGTAATTTTAACTATATAATTTTCTTTTGTTTGAGCATTAGTTTGTACAGCACTTGTTTCACTTGATACTCTTAAATCTAATACTCTTTCATCCCCACTATTTAAAGTGAATATGCATTTGCTTTCATATAAACTATCTATTCCATTTGTAGTACATGGATTCAATACTTTAATACCATCATTTTTTATTAAATCATTGTTAATAATTCTAGATATTGTTGAACCATATACTCTTACATCTGTATCATCATTAGATGTTGCATAAACATCTTTTAATTTTACTAATGTATTTAACATTGAAACAAGGACAATACTTACAAGAGTAATACTTACTAAAATTTCAATTAACGTAAATCCATTCTTTTTCATATTATTCGCCCTTCTCAATGATTAGTGATGCATAATAATATTCTTTATTAATGTAGAAAACACCAATTGCATATTTTGTTTTTATTTTATTACCATCATCATCTACTTTTTCTTTTTGAAGATGTTTTAAGTACTCAATTACTCCATTAGTATATTTTGTATCAGGATTATTAAGTTCATATTCAACACTATTTATAACTCCAATATATATAATATTCATATCTTTGAGAACATTTGTACAATTAGGTATATAATTATTAATTTCAGTACCAGCACAATCATTTCTATGTGTATAGAATCTATTTATATTACCATCTGAATCTAATGGTAGTATATAATTATCTGTACTTGTTGTTCCATATTTCATTATATAATATAAAGCATATATTTCATTTGCTCTATCATAGTATTTATTTATATTATTTTTTCTTACAACTAAAGAGTATGATGACATTATCATACTAAGAGCTAAAACTACTATTACTAACACAACAATTGTTTCAACAAATATAAATCCATTTTTCTTCATTAGTTCACCTTATATGGATCATTATAAAGTCCACTTCCACTAGATACTATAACTGTTGATTTTAAGGAAACTGCCGGAA
>CAYVZW010000096.1:0-3974 GCA_964456325.1 uncultured Clostridium sp.
TAGCATATGCACTTAAACTTTCAACATATCTTCTTTGACCCTCAGCATATATTGTATCAAATGCTAAAGAAGACTTTCCGCTTCCAGAAACTCCGGTCATTACTATTAATTTATTTTTAGGAAGATCTATATCTATTCCCTTTAAATTATTTTCTCTTGCATTTTTTATTATTATTTTATCATTCATCTTATACCTCATTTATATATTCAACAAAATTCATATATATTATACTATTTTTTAAAATAAAATCAATATGAACCTTATTAATAATAACACACATTTGTTTGTATTTCAATACAAATAAAAAGAATTTAAAAAAATTCTAATTACATCTCTTACAACATTCAGTTCCTTCTTTATATTCACCATCTGAATTAGCTACACATGTAGAACTTGTTCCTAAAATACACGTTTCAATAAATTTACCATTATTAATGCTGGTAGTAACACCATTATTATCAGTAACATTAATCAAATCATCTTCCGTTATACATATTCTAACAACATTGGAAGATGCTATTTTTGTTTTATCAACAGGATTAACCAAATCATCAGATATATAATTTACATTTTGAAGAGCAGACAAACTAATTGTAATGTATCCTCTTTCATACAAATCTCTAGACCAATTATCATTTAAATCAACATATGTTTTCGCAGCTCTTTGAATGGATAAATATATATTTTTTAAATTATCTTCCGCAGTATTACTATTAACTTGACTAAAAACAATTGATGCACTTGTACTAATTGCTGCAACTATGACTATTACTAATAATAACTCAATTAAAGTAAAACCATCTTTTTTCATATTCACCTACTATCAATATTATATAACAAAACAAATATAAAAAAAAGAATTAAAAATTAATTTAATTCTTATTTACATGAATCTTGTTCTAAAGATCTATCTTTACTCCAGAAAGGTCCAAATTCTAAAGCATTAAAGCAAGTTCTCTTATATCTATATACTTTATATCCTAAACCTAAACACCAATCAACAGTACCATCATCATAAGTTTCAGTACCATTATTAATACAAAAATATGGTTCTTTTTCTTTATTAACATTATAGAAGTCTATTAATACAATTATCATCCAAGCAATAAGTATTACCCATAAGACAACATTCATTACTTTTTGAAATGTACTCTTTTCCCCATATTTCTTTCTTAATTCCTTTTCAGTTAATTTCTCATCTAAGAAATTTTCTTCAGTGTTGTTATCTTTTTCTTTTTTAGCCATTTTAATCCTCCTTAATAACTATTTTATTTTCAATTAATATGTCAATTACCTCTTTAGACATTTTTTGACCTGATATAAATCTAGCAATGCATGAATAAAGTAATCTTACTCTTACTTTATCATATACTGTCATATCTACAAACTTAAGTCTAAGCTGATATCCACTATCTAAATCAAATTTAAGTTCTATTTTATAAGGTCTAAATACTATAGAACATGATGTTATTGCTTTATAAGGTATAGTATACATTTCTTTAAATGGAGTTATAGATAATGCATTATCAAATAATATCATTTTATTAGTTGTAAATAATCCATAATCCCTGAATGTTTTGTAAGCAACTAATACTTCTTCATTTTCATAAACATAGTCTAATGTATATTTAGGTAAGTCTTTAGTTTCAACATATCTTGAAAAATCAAAGTATTTAGTAAGCTCCTTATACTTTATATAAGCCATATCACACCTTCCAAAATAATTATACACATAATTTTCAAAAAAGTAAACAACTTAAATGTCATTTACTTTTTTGTTTTTATTATTCAATTACATCTAACGTTTCTTCAGTTATAGTTTCATCTTCTTTTTTAAGTACGACTTCTTCTTGTTTTTCTTCTATAACTTCTTCTTCAGTTTCTATAGTAACCTCAGGAATAAAAGTATCAATAATTGGTTCTTCTATTTCATTAACTACTTCAGAATCATTAATTACTTCACTAGTAGTTTCATCAGTTGTAACCTCTTCAGTTATCTCAGTAGTAGTTTCATCAGTTACCTCAGTTGTAACTTCTTCATTAGTTACTTCACTTGATTCATCTATTACAGGTGCACCAAATATCATAGTCTTTGAGAAACTTGCAGCTGCAACTGTTTCAGCTTTAAGATAATAACTAAGTTCAATCTTATCTCCTGCATTAAACACTTTAGCATCTAATTCATAACCACCATTTCCATCACTAATGATGTACTTAGTTGTACCAGTAGTTAATTCAGTAAATGACTTATTAAGAGTATAAGCAGTTCCTGATACTGGAGTAACCTTAATTGTAATATTTTTGGTAGTATCAATATTACTTGATATTCCCATAACACCTTTTTCGGTTCTCTTAGTAGAGCTTCCTATAACAGCAGATAATTCATTAAATATAGTTGATATGTTACTTGTAGTAGCTGCGTAATATTTACCGGTAGAGGCTATGCTTTCAAGTCTTGTTTTAGAAGTACTATCAACTTCATAACCTATAGTAAACATAGTTGCTTTAGTTTTAATTGTATCAGCTACAGTTGTATAGTTAGTATCATAATCATATACCCATTTACATTCATTGTGCCAATAACCTGTGCATTCTTGATGTCGTCCATCAATAGGTTCACCATCAGTTAGGAATATTACATAATTACTATTATTTGAATGAGTAGTTTTAAGATAATCTACTCTTCCATTTGCTCCATTTAATGCGGCAGTATATGGTGTCCATCCGCTTCCATCTATATTGTTATCAATATATGAAACTAATGTAGATGCAGTTTGTGAACACTTGTATTCAGCTGTATGATTATTATCATCAGGCATTACTACAACACACACTTCATTATTTGGATTTTGTGTACTGGATAATATATTATTAACAAATTGTTTTGCAGCAGTTTTCATAGCGTCTAATTTGCCATTTTCTTTCATACTTCCAGAATTATCTAGAACTAATACTACATTTGCACCATTATCAGATATTTCTGTGTAAGTAATTACCTTTTCAATATCCAATGTTAATGTTGTAGTTTGTTTTGCTTCTTCACCTTCAACAGTATATGTTAATTGTGAACTAACAGATTGTCCAGCATTTCCAGTAATCGTAATATCAAATGTAAGAACATATTCACCATTAGTATTAACTGTTATATTAGATCCAGTTGAACTTAAGAATTCTTTAAGAACTTTTAATTCACTTGCTGTATATTGAGACTCATCTATAGTCATTGTACTATCAAGAGCTTCAGTAAGTTTTAAATCTTTAATATTTACAGTGCCTTCAGCATCACCAGTATTTTTAATTGTAATTTTGAATGTTATTACATCTCCATATTCAGTATCAGTATCTTCAACAACTTTACCATTTCTAGTAATTTCTCTTGAAACAACTGCTGATATGTTAGCTGCTTTCTTAACGTAATATATAGATATTATATTATTACTTGCAGTTGCAGATATAGTTAATGTTTCAGGTGTATAAGTTGGTGTTCTGTATCCGCTTACAGTAGTAGCATAATCGCTAGAATTAATAGTACTATTAAATTCTGCAGAATATGTATTTGTTGAATGTAATACCCCGTCATAATATACATTTACAGTATAATTAATCATTGATTTTTTATAGTATACTTTTAATACTAAACTTCCATCTGCTAAAACTTTACCAGATAATTTATTGTTTGTATTAGTTGTATCTAATTCATATCCTTCAACAGCAATAATTGTTGCATTAACATTACTTCCAGTTGTACCAGTATAATCAATTGTCTTAAATGCAGTTGTAGAATTATCTTTATAATACTCTACTTTGTATGCAGTATCAGTATTAGCATCATAGTAAACATTAATTGTTGTATCAGCATCTCCCATAGTTCCTGCTACAGATGTTCTATTTGGATGATATCCTTGAACTTCTGGGGAAGTATAATCGAATGTTGAATTATAGTCTTTAACAACATTTACTTGAGGTGCAGCAA
>CAYVZW010000097.1:0-3957 GCA_964456325.1 uncultured Clostridium sp.
TTTCCCTTATTTTATCTGGGTTTGCGAGTTATTTACCACAACATTGTTTATATTTCTTCCCACTTCCACATGGACAAGGGTCATTTCTTCCTACTTTTTTATCTGCTTTCTTAGGTTTATTCTTTACCCCTTCTTTTCCATCATTAGTACGCATGTTTTTAACTTCTTCTCTTTCAATATTTTGTCTAATAACTGCATTTAATAAATATTGAGATATTTCTGCATTAGTATTAGCCATCATATTGTCAAATAGTTGAAATCCCTCTAATGCATAAACTTGTAATGGATTACTTTGAGCATAACCTCTAAGACCAACACCTTCTTTTAAATTCTCCATTGCATCTAATTGATCCATCCAATTCTTATCTATTATTCTAAGTGAAATAGATTTCTCGAAATCATCAATTATTTCTTGAGGTATTTCTTTTAATTTATTATTATAATCTATTAATACAATATCATATATTTTATCAATTATTTCTTCAGTCTTTAAATCTTTTAGTTCATTCTTATTAAGCTTTTTACTTTTTAATAAATGTGCATTAAAGTGTTCAACAATATTATCTAAGTCATTGTCTGTAAGATATCCCTCAGGTGCTAAATGTGCATTAACAACATTAGATACGTATTCTTTAAATGTTGATAATACTCTATCTCTAATACTATCTTGATCTAAGATTTCATTTCTTCTTTCATATATTATTTCTCTTTGTTTTGAGATAACATTATCAAAGTCAAGTAAACCTTTTCTTCTATCAAAGTTAAATCCTTCAACTTTCTTCTGCGCTGATTCAATATTATTTGAAATCATTTTATTTGATATAGCTTGGTCATCTTTGATACCTAATGTTTCCATTATGGTTTTCATCTTTTCAGAGCCAAACTTAATCATTAAGTCATCTTCCATTGATACATAGAATCTAGTTGTTCCGGGGTCTCCTTGTCTTCCAGATCTACCTCTTAACTGATTATCGATTCTTCTTGAATCATGTCTTTCAGTTCCGATTACATATAGTCCGCCTAATTCTCTAACGCCTTCTCCTAATTTAATATCAGTTCCACGTCCCGCCATGTTTGTTGCGATAGTAACTGAACCTTTTTCACCAGCATGAGCTATTATTTCAGCTTCTCTTTCGTGATTCTTTGCATTTAATAATTCATGTTTTACTCCAGCTTTTGTTAATAACTGGTCTAAAAACTCACTTGATTCAACTGAAGCTGCACCAATAAGAACAGGTCTTTTCTCTTTATGTAACTCTTTTACTGAATTAACAACTGCTTTAAATTTACCATTTAATGAACTGTATATTAAGTCAACTTGATCGTCACGCACTACTGGTTTGTTGGTTGGAATACATACTACAGATGTATTATATATATCATTAAACTCTTCTTCCTCAGTTTTTGCTGTTCCAGTCATACCAGATAATTTATTATACATTCTAAATAAATTTTGGAATGTAATTGTTGCTAAAGTTTTAGTTTCTTCATTTATTTCGACATTTTCTTTTGCTTCAAGTGCTTGGTGAAGCCCTTCGCTGAATTGTCTTCCGTGCATTAAACGTCCGGTAAATAGGTCAACTATTATAACTTTGCCATTTTCTACAACATAGTCAACATCTTTCTTGAAAGCATAATTAGCGGTTAATGCTTTGTCTAGATTATGTACCATTACACTATTTGAAATATCATATAGATTATCCAAGTTAAGAGTTTTCTCACACTTATGTACTCCATCTTCGGTTAGTGTAACTTTTTTAGTCTTTTCATCTACTACGTAATCTTCAATTTTTAATGATTTAGCTACTCTATCTGCTTCTTTGTAAATATTTGAACTTTTAGCGGAACCACCACTTATTATTAATGGTGTACGAGCTTCATCAATTAGGATAGAGTCGACTTCATCTATTATTGCAAAGTTAAGCCCTCTTTGAACTCTTCTCTCTTTCCTAACAACCATATTATCACGTAAATAATCAAAACCAAGTTCGTTATTAGTTGTATATGTAATATCAGCATTGTATGCTTCTTGCTTTTCAGAAGGGTTCTTATCACGTATATTGATTCCTACGGTAACTCCTAAGTAATCATATATTGGTTCCATCCATTCTGCATTACGTGTTGACAAGTATTCATTTGTTGTAATAACATGAACACCCTTACCTTCTAATGCATTTAAATAAGCTGGTAAAACCGTAGTTAATGTTTTTCCTTCTCCGGTTTTCATTTCAGCTATATTTCCTCTATGTATAGCAATTCCACCGATAAGCTGAACTCTAAATGGTTTTTCCCCAAGAGCTCTAAAACATGCTTCTCTAGCAGTCGCAAAAGCTTCAGCAAGAATATCGTCTAATGTTTCTCCCTTAGATAATCTTGTTTTAAACTCACTAGTTTTTGCTTTCAATTTAACGTCGGGCATTTTAGAGAACTCCTCATCTAATGCTTCTATTTCATCAACTAGTTTATCTATCTTTTTTAACTCCTTAGTTTCATAGTCAAACAAATTTTTCCAAATACTCATAATCACATCTCCGTACTAAATATTATATCATAATCACTTGAGAAAACATATATAGTTTTTCATTAAACCTCGCGATTTAATATTCCTACTACTTAGTAAATACATTTACTTTTTATAGGCCATATTTCCGATACGAAATACCGTACTCTTTTCACATTTTTAACTTTCCTTTTTCTTTTTTCTATATATTAAATTTGACTTAGATGTTTTTTCATCCCCTCAAACATTATGTTTATTGATGCATTTAAATCTCTATCAATTATATTATTACATTTTATACATATATACTGCCTATTATTTAAGTCTTTCATTTCTTTATTTATATTATTACACACACTACATTCTTGACTGCTTTTATAGTATCTATCCACTTGATACATCCTTTCCCCAGCCCATTCGCTCTTATATTTTAACTGCCGAATTATCTCTCCAATGGTAGAGTCAAGTATGCTTTTGTTTACTATTGACTGTTTGCTTTTCAGCATGTTTATGATACTCAAAGTCTCAGTACAAATGATGTCATACTCATTTACTATCCTCCTAGTTACTATATGTGTGTAATATTTTCTTGAATTTCTTAGTTTACTATATAATACTTCAATTTTTCTTTTGCATTTCATATAGTTATTACTGTTTTTAACTTTTCTTGATAATTCCTTTTGCTTTTGTTTTATTCTTTTTTCATATTTTTCTAAATGTTTATTATTTTCATAAGTTATTCCATCAGATAATGTCATTAATGTTTTGATCCCCATGTCTATTCCTACTATATTTTCTAATTTTTCTTTTTTAATAGGGTTCTTCATGCTTACAAGAATAGAGGCATAATATTTCCCAGTTGGTTCTTTACTAATTGTACAATTAATTATTCTTCCATCAATTTCATTAAGTTTTTTATATCCTCTTATTATCAGTAATCCTAGATTAGATGATTTCATTGTTTTTTCTTTCATGTTAACACTTATATTTCCAATTGTATATGCACATTTGCTAAATCTGTTTTTAAATCTAGGATGATTTTTGGTCCCATTTAAATATTTATTATAAGCATCGTATAAATTATCAATGCTTTTTCTAATTGAAGACATTTCAATTTCTTGTAAATATGGGAATTCTTTTATAAGATTGTTTTTGTAGTCACTAATGCACTCTTCTTTATTCATAATTCTTTTAGTTAATTTTCTTGTCTCAATGCATTTTCCCAAATAATAATTATATACTTTTCGCATGCATCCAAATGTTTTATTAATAATTAATTTTTGCTCATCATTTGGATATAATCTAAATTTATACGCTCTATACATTTTATACCTCCTATATATATTATTGCCGTTTTGAAGACAAAACACTTCAAAAATTCAAAAAAAATTAATTTTTTTTAATTTTATTAAAAAAAGAAGCCTTTTAATTAGCTTCTATTATTCCATAATCTCCAT
>CAYVZW010000098.1:0-3817 GCA_964456325.1 uncultured Clostridium sp.
ATATTCATGTATTACAAGGTGAAAGACCAATGGCAGCCGATAATAAAACATTAGGACACTTCCAACTTAACAATATTCCACCAGCACCAAGAGGGGTACCTCAAATAGAAGTATCATTTGATATTGATGCTAATGGTATTGTTAATGTTAAAGCAAAGGATTTAGGTACAAATAAGGAACAATCAATTACTATAACAGCTTCATCTAATTTAAGTGATGAAGAAATAGATAAAATGATGAAAGAAGCTGAAGCTAATCAAGCAGAAGATAAAAAACGTAAAGAAACAGCTGAAGTTAGAAATGATGCTGAACAATTAGTATTCACAACTGAAAAATCATTAAAAGACTTTGGAGATAAAGTAAAAGATGATGAAAAGTCAGAAATCGAAGACTTAGTTAAAAACTTAAAAGAGAAACTAGAAAAAGATGACTCAGATGATATTAAATCTGCAACTGAGAAATTAAGCGAAAAAGTAATGTCATTATCTTCTAGAATATATGAAGAACAAGCAAAACAAAGTCAAGCTGCATCTGAAAACACTGCATCTAATGAAGAAACTAAAAATGAAAATGATGAAGAACCTAAAGAAAAAGATTCAAAAGTTAAAGATGCTGAATTTGAAGAAAAATAATTAATGAGTGAGGGCTCCTAAAAGAGCCCTTTACTTAAGTATAGGAGAATGTATGGATAAAACTGATAAGAAATATACTTGGGATTTATGTAAGATATTTGATAATGAAGATTCTTTTTATAAATGTATGGATAGAATTAAGGAATTACTTACTAAAGTATTAGAACTAAAAGGACATATTCTAGATAATGATAAAACATTATTAACATATTATGATTTAGATAATGAATTAAATACATTACTTGAAAAAGTATATTTATATGCTCATCTTGATTATGATAATGATATGTCTAATAAAGAGAGAATAGAAAGAAAAGAAATAGTAGATAAATTATATGATGAAGTTAATTCTGAGTTATCTTTTGTTTTTCCTGAACTATTAAAGAAAGATAAAAAATATGTTGATAAGCTTATTAATAGTAATGATAAATTAAAACAATATGATTTTGATATGGAAACTACATTTAGATACAAGAATCACATATTAAGTGAAAAAGAAGAAAAATTATTATCTGATGCTTATTCAATATTTAGAGTTCAAACTGAAGCATTTAATACTTTAAATAATGTTGATGTTAAATTTGATAAGATTAAAGATGAAAATGATAAAATAGTTGAAGTAACTAATTCTAATTATAATAAATATTTAGAATCAAAGAATAGAAGAGTAAGAAAAAGTGTATTTAACTCAGTTTATAAGTTTTATAAAGAACATATTAATACAATATCAACACTTTACATAAATAAAGTAAAAGAAGATTCATTGATAAGTAAAACAAGAAATTATAATAGTTCTTTAGAAATGAGTTTATATAATGATAATGTTAATGCTTCTTTGTATAATAATTTAATTAAAGTAACAAATAGTAATATAGAAAGTTTACAAAAATATTATAAAGTTAAAGCAAAATCACTTGGAATATCAAAATTACATATGTATGATTTATATCTTAATATAGCAGACATGCCAGAATCTAAAATACCTTTTGATGATGGTGTTAAATTAGTACTTGAAGCATTAAAACCTTTAGGAGAAACATATATTAAAGATATAACTCACTTAATAAATAATAGATGTATTGATGTGTATCCAAAAAAGAATAAAAAGAGTGGAGCATATCAATGGGGTTCTTATAGCTCTGAACCATTTGTGTCATTAAATTATGAAGGAACAATTGATTCTGTTAGTACGCTTGCTCATGAAATGGGGCACGCTATGCATTCATACTATAGTGATGCAAATAATATATATTGTTATGCAGGGTATCCAATATTTTTAGCAGAGATTGCATCAACCGTGAATGAAATGTTATTTTCTGAATATATGAGTAAAAACTCTAAAAGTGATGAAGAAAAGATATATTTTTTAGTTGAATTCCTTGATAAGTTTAAAGCAACAATATATAGACAAACAATGTTTGCAGAATATGAGTATTTAATTCATGATAAACATGAAAAAGGAGAAGCTCTTACTAAAGATTTATTGTGTGAAACATATTTAGATTTAAATAAAAAAGAGTTTAGTCCCTCAGTAGTAGTAGATTCTGATATAGAATATGAATGGTCAAGAATACCACATTTCTATAGTTCATTTTATGTTTATAAATATGCTACTGGATTAATTAGTGCAATAGTAATAGTTAATAAACTATTAAATAATGAAGAAGGATTTAAAGAAAAATATATTAAATTCTTAAGTAGTGGTGGTAGTGATTATCCACTTAATATTCTTAATGAGTTAGGAATTGATATAACAAATGAAGAAGTATTAAATAGTGCTTTTAAAACATTTGATAACAAAGTTAATGAATTAAATGAATTAATTAATAAGAAGGGTAAGTAATATGGCAGAGAAGAGAGATTATTATGATGTATTAGGAGTATCTAAAGATGCAAGTGAAGCCGAGATAAAGTCTGCATTTAGAAAAAAAGCAAAAGAATACCATCCTGATATAAATAAGAGTGCAGATGCACCAGAAAAATTTAAAGAAGCACAAGAAGCTTATGCATGTTTATCTGATAAAGATAATCGTGCTAAATATGATCAATACGGACATGCTGCGTTTGATAATCCATATGGAAATGCAGGTGGTGGCGGAGCATCTTATGGAGGAAATCCATTTGAAAACTTTGATTTTGGTGACATATTCGGTGATTTATTTGGTGGAGGATTTAGTTCATTTGGTGGATCATTTAATGGTGGTGGAAGAAAATCAAGTAGAAGTCGTAAAGGACAAGATTCATTGTTTGGAATGAAAATAGATTTTTTAGAAGCTGCCTATGGATGTAAAAAAGATATCGAAATAGATGTTGATGAAAAGTGTGAAGACTGTGATGGAGCAGGTGGACATGGAGCAACTACATGTAGTGAGTGTGGCGGTAGCGGTTATGTTATAAGACAAACTAATACAATACTTGGTGCAATGCAAACAAAGAGCCAATGTCCAGAATGTGGTGGATCTGGTCAAACATTTAAATCGAGATGTAATACATGCAGAGGTACAGGAAGAGTTAAAAAACATAAACATTTAACTATTGATATTCCTGCTGGAATAGATACAGGTGAACAACTAAGGTTGAGTGGTAAAGGTGAAGCTGGGGTTAATGGAGGACCAAATGGAGACTTATACATCGAAATAAAAGTATTACCTCATGAACTATACAGAAGAGAAAAAAATGATGTTTATATAGACTTACCAGTAACTATAACAGATTTATGTTTAGGGTGTAAAAAAACAATTAATACACTTGATGGAGAAGTTGAACTTAAAATAAAAGAAGGAAGTCAACCTGGAGATATACTTAGAATTAAAGGAAAAGGAATTAATAATGAAGATGCATGGAAAAGAGGAGACTTCTACTGCATATTAAAATTAATAATACCAACAGCACTTTCTAGAAAACAAAAATCTATTTTAGAAGATTTAGCTGATACTGATTTAGATGATGAAGATGAAATCAAAAAGTTCAATAGATTAAATAGATAATAAAATAAGAGTATACTTGCAATCAAGAAGTATGTTATGCTATAATTTAATTAGTAGAACATTTATTGTTAAATGTCTACCTTTTCTCGTTAGACACTTAGTCATTTGAACTAGGTGTCTTTTTTTATATAGTCATTATTACTTTAGAAGAACTAAAATAATAATAACAATCAATAAAATAATAATCCTTATAAGATT
>CAYVZW010000099.1:0-3714 GCA_964456325.1 uncultured Clostridium sp.
GTAAATACATTAGCTTTTACAGTTAATTTCTTTTCTAAAGTACCACCACCTAATACTTTAACTCCATTTAATTCTTTTTTAATTAAACCAGATTCTTTTAATAATTCAGGAGTAATTGTTTCTCCATCTTTAAATCTATTTAAATCTGATACATTAACAATAGCATACTTAGTTTCAAATCTTTTATTATTGAAACCGCGTCTTGGAAGTCTTTTGTATAATGGAGTTTGTCCACCTTCAAACCATGGATGAAGTGATACTCCGCTTCTAGCTTTTTGTCCCTTTTCTCCACGTCCTGATGTTTTACCATGTCCACTACCAGGTCCTCTTCCTACTACTTTATTTCTATGTGTTGCACCTTCAGCACTTTTTAATTCATGTAATTTCATTACTTAAGTACCTCCTCAACAGTTTTTCCTCTAAGAGATGCTACATGTGCAACATTTCTTTGAGATTGTAAAGCTTTAATTGTAGCTTTAGCAGTGTTAATTTGAGTATTACTACCTAATGACTTAGATACTACGTCTTTAACTCCAGCTAATTCTAGAACTATTCTTGAAGATCCTCCAGAAATAATTCCACGTCCAGCTTTAGTAGGTCTAATCATTACTTTAGCAGCTCCGACTACACCAGTTGCTTCATGTGAAATTGTTCTTCCATCAACTAAATCAATTTGTACTATGTTCTTTTCAGCTTCTTTAATTGCTTTACTAACAGCAACAGGTATTTCTTTTGATTTACCAGTTCCTATTCCTACTTTTCCTTTTCTATCGCCTACAGCAACAGTTGCAGAAAATCTGAAATTACGTCCACCTTTAGTAACTTTAGTAACTTTAGTTAATGAAATAATCTTATCTTCATATAACTTTTTCTCACGTTCAACTTTTTTGAAATCACGTGTTCTTTTCTTAGAATCACGTTCAACATTATTATTTGTGTTTTCGCTCATTATTTCCTCCTAGAATTCTAGTCCATTTTCACGAGCAGCTTCAGCTAATGCTTCAACTCTTCCGTGATATTGGTAACCACCACGATCAAATACTACAGTTTTGATTTTGGCTTTCTTTGCTTTATCAGCAATATCTTTTCCTACTTTTTTAGCAGTTTCAATATTGTTTTTCTTTTCATTTAATTCTAAAGAAGATGAGCTAACCAAAGTAACACCTTTTGAATCATCTATGATTTGTGCATAAATTGCATTAACGCTTCTAAATACACATAATCTTGGTGACTCTTGTGTTCCTGATAAAGTTTGTCTAATTCTTTTATGTCTTTGAATTCTTGCATTATTTCTTGATTCTTTTTTTATCATTTTTTACCTCCTACGCAGCTTTCTTTCCTTCTTTACGACGGATATGTTCTTCTTTAAACTTAATTCCTTTACCCTTATATGGCTCAGGTTTTCTTATCTTTCTGATATTAGCAGCAAATTCTGATACTGCTTGTTTATCATACCCACTTATAATTAATTCAGTAGTTGATTTTTCAGGCATTTCTACCTTAATACCTTCTGGAATATCTACAGTTACTGTATGAGAATATCCAGCTGATACTACTATTTTATTACCTTGAAGTTGAAATTTGTAACCAACACCATTAATTTCAAGTTCTCTTTTAAATCCTTCGCTAACACCAATTAACATATTATTAATTAATGCATTTGTTGTTCCATGTAATTGTTTAGTTGATTTTAATTCATTTTTTCTTGAAACATGAATTTTACCATCTTCCACTTTTACATCTACTGAATCATTTTTAAATCTAAAATCTAATGTTCCTTTTTTTCCTTTAACAGTGATATTATTACCGTCAAGATTTACTTCAACACCTTCTGGTATTGTTAAAATTCTATTTCCTATACGACTCATAATTCACCTACCATATATAAGCTAAAACTTCTCCGCCAAGATTTTTACTTTTAGCTTCCTTCGCAGTCATAAGACCTTCAGAAGTAGAAATAATAGCTATACCTAATCCATTAAGTACTCTTGGTAATTCTTCTGCTTTAGCATATACACGTAATCCTGGTTTACTAATTCTCTTAAGGCCAGAGATTACTCTTTCTTTAGATTTTGAATATTTTAGATTTAATATTAACATTTCACCAACAGCTAACTTTTCAGTATCATAGCCATCAATAAAACCTTCTTTAGTTAAAATATCAGCAATTCCTTTTGTCATTTTAGTTCCTGGTATTTCAACAGTTTTGTATTTCATAGCATTTGCATTACGAATTCTTGTAAGCATATCTGCTATAGTGTCATTAACCATTATAGGCCTCCCTTCTTATTAACAATTGCCTGTTAATGTTTGGTTCATTTGTTTTTCATTCATCTCTTCATCATAGAATCCAAGATCATATAATTGATGCTCATAAAAAGCAATCCTTGTTATGGTTTCATCACATAGTACTGATAAAACAATACTTTTTTCAGCTAACTCTCTTGATGGAGATAATAACTGTTCGTAATAAATATCCATTTTTTCTTCACTATAATTTTGAAGATTATTTAGTTCATCTCTAAGTAGTCTTAAATATGTTTCAATTACCATATTTCCCCCTAATAACTACTACCAACTAGATTTTCTAACACCAGGAATTTGTCCCTTGCTAGCTAATTCTCTAAAGCAAATACGACATAGACCGAACTTATGTAATACTGCATGTGGTCTTCCACATCTAGTACATCTAGTATAATTTCTTGTAGAGAATTTACTTCCCTTTTTTTGTGATACTAATTTACTTGTTTTTGCCATTATTTATTTCCTTCCTTACTTTCTAAAAGGTAATCCGAAACCTTTTAATAATGAAAGTGCTTCTTCATTAGTTTTAGCAGTAGTAACCATTACTATATCAAGTCCTCTTACTTTAACTACTTGATCGTATTCAACTTCCGGAAATACTAATTGTTCTTTGATTCCAAGAGTATAATTTCCTCTTCCATCAAAACTATTCTTAGAAATTCCTCTAAAGTCTCTAACTCTAGGTAATGAAATATTAATAAGTTTGAATAAGAATGAATACATCATATCCCCTCTTAAAGTAACTTTACATCCTATTTTATTACCTTCTCTTAATTTAAATCCTGATATAGATTTTTTAGCCTTTGTTATAACTGGTTTTTGACCAGAAATTGCTTCTAAATCTTTAACTGCTGCATCTAAATATTTTTGATCAACAACAGCATCTCCAACACCCATATTAAGAACTATTTTTTCAAGTTTTGGAACTTGCATTTTAGTAGTATAGTTAAATTCTTTAACCATGTTAGGAACTATTTCTTCAACGTATAATTTTTTCAATGTTTCCATAATTCACCTACTTACTTTCTTTTTTTGTTGTTTTTTTAGAAGACTTTTTCTTTAACTTCTTTCTTAACTTCTTTTACTTCTTTTTTAGATTCTTTAGAACCCTTTTCTTTTACTTTAACATTAGATATATGAATAGGAGCTTCTACTTCAAGTATTCCTCCAGTTTCATTATTAGCATTAGGTTTAACATTCTTTTTAACAATATTAACTCCATCAACTAATACTCTATTGTCTTTTCTCAAGACCTTAAGTACTTTTCCTTCTTTACCTTTATTTGTTCCGGTAATTACTTGTACTGTATCTCCAACTTTAATTTTCATTGATATTTCCTCCTATAACACTTCTGGTGCTAGTGAAACGATTTTCATGAATTTTTTATCACGAAGTTCACGAGCAACAGGT
>CAYVZW010000100.1:0-3631 GCA_964456325.1 uncultured Clostridium sp.
TATTTTCCCGTTAATGTTTAAATATTTTTGGGACATTTTCCCAAACTATTGACAGCGATATTCTTTATTATTTCATTATTCTGTTGATAATATGATAAATAAAAATCTATATTTGAAGATTTATTTGTTAAGAATTTTATTTCATCACTATTTAATTTATATGTTTGAATCATTCTTATAATAGCTGGTTCTCCTCTTGAAACAATTAAATTAAATAACTCTTCTCTACTTAATACTCTATCTACTGTTATTTCATCACTTACAAACATATCATAATATCCATTGTATTCATCATCATTAGAATAAACGATACCATCCGAATGAACTAATGCTACCTCTATCTCTTCTTCAAAATGTGTCATATACCTTAATGTATCTTCTGGATTAGTACAAAAATGAAATCCACTATTATTCCATTTAATATCGCCATCTATTTTATAAGTTTTACCTACTTCTAAAATAGTATTTGACTGAGTTACCAAACCTTTTCTAAATGCTTTATATCCCTTTGTCATTTTATTATCGTAAAATAGATCATTACTGCATACATAATAAGTAAAACAACACTACCATTAATTTGATCAGATTTTCTACTTTTATCTCCTAAACCTATTGCCATTGAAGCAAGTATTCCACCTATTAATCCGCCAATATGTGCCGAAACATCAATTGAAGAAGATGTGAATCCAATTAACAAATTAATTAATATAACAGGTATAATTTGACTATGTAAAAGTCCTTGTAAACTAGCTCTGTAATTATATGTAAAGTAAGCTATACTTCCAAGTAATCCGAATATTGCTCCAGAAGCCCCTAATGAAATTGTATTAGCGCTCATAAATACGCATGAGAATAAACTACCTAAAAGTCCACTTAATAAGTAAATAATTAAGAACCTCTTTGTGCCATAGTATCTCTCTACTTGAGTTCCTAATATGTATAAGGCATACATATTAAATACTATATGCATTATATCAGCATGTAAAAACATACATGTGAGTATTCTATACCACTGTCCAGATTGTACTAAAGTATAATTATTTGCAAACATTCCTACTACATCATTATAATAAAATAACATTATAATAAATATAACAATATTTATAGATATTAAAGCATAAGTTCCATAAGGTTTCTTAGGGCTAAATATCCTAGCAAGTTTCTTTTCTTGTTTCATAGTTTTATTATTCATATCCTCTGTTAATTTAAAGAATAATAAAGGGTCTGCTTTATCATTAAGTTCAGCCTTTTCGATTTGAGGAAAGAACTCAGCAACAAATTTATTTTGTTTAAAATCAGATAATTTATCTATTTTAATAGTTTCTACATTCTTTATATCATCCTTTATATCAATAGATTCTCCTGTATCTAATAATATGTTTAACATAGTCATTCTAAAAGAAAAAGTATTTCTTTTAATACTATGCATAATATTAACAGCCTTATCTGTATCATTATTTAATTGTTCTTCATTATGAATATAATTAGTATTTAATCTAATTAGCTTTAAATCCTTTTCCATGTTTTCAAGCCATATTTCATTTTGAATACCATTTATAATAACAGGCTTATAATCTTCTTTTGTTATAAAGTAATGTAATAGTTTTAATATAACATCATCTTTTTTATTTATTTCAATATTCATATTTTTCTCCTTCATAACTAATATTATTTTACTATTTTTCATAGTATTAGTAAAGAGGTGATTTTTATAAAGAAGTATTTTAAGAGTATTTTAGTATTCTTTATTATATTATTATTGTGGTCTTTGAGTGGTTTATTATTTAAATATAATCCTGAATATTATAGTTTACTCAAACTACCTAGTTTTGCTCTTAGTGGTAAATTAATAAGTATAGCATGGTTTATTATTTATATTCTTAATAGTATTAGTATTACTCTAATAATAAGAAAATATAATATATTAAAACAATATGATTATATTTATATCTTATTAACTAACTATCTTGCTAATGAGTTATTTATGTTTTTCTTTTTTAACTTAATGAGTCCATTCTTAGGATTTGTAGTAACAACTATTGTATTTATTACATCAGTATTCTTAATAATTGAAACATATAAGTTAAATAAAAAGGCATCATACTTATTGATACCTTATACTATTTATAGTTTATATGCTTTAATATTAATGTCTAGTGTATATTTTATGAATTTTTAAACATATCCAGTATTTCATTAAACTCTTCTGGTAATGGAGCATTAAATTCCATCCATTCATTAGTAATTGGATGATTGAATCCTAAATAAGCTGCATGTAACATTTGTCCATAGTCATTTATTAGTTTTCTATGCCCATACACTGGATCATTAACTACTGGATGTGAAATATATTCCATATGTACTCTTATTTGATGTGTTCTTCCTGTTTCAAGTGATAATTCTAATAATGTTGCATTCTTATAACGTTCTAATACTTTAAAATGAGTAACTGCATTTTTAGAATTATCTTCAGTGACACACATTTTTTTTCTATCAAATTTACTTCTTCCAATCGGAGCATCTATTTTGCCATTATTAGCATCTATTACTCCATGAACAAGTGCTATATATTTTCTTTTAATAGTTTTATTTTTAAATCCATCACTTAGTATTCTATGTGCTTCATTTGTTTTAGCAATTAAAAGTATTCCTGAAGTATCTTTATCTATTCTATGCACTATTCCACATCTAGAATCCCCTTCTTCATCAGATAATTCATCAGTATATCCCTTTAATGCATTAACTAAAGTATGTGAATGATTTCCATTACCCGGATGCACAACCATTCCACTTTCTTTGTTAACTACCATAATACTATCATCTTCATAATATATATCTAACTTAATGTCTTCTGCTTCAACTGTTGTATCAACTTTTAAATTACCTATAGAAACTTCATCATTTAATTTAAGAATATATCCACCTTTAACTTTATTATTATTTACGAGAATATTACCAAATTTAATATTCTTTAGAATTAAGTTTCTACTTTCATTTAATTCTTCTGTTAAATACATATCCAATCTTTTTTTAACATTATCACTATTTATTTTTTTTATCATTTTTACCACCTTTTATAACAATATATATAATTAATATTACACCAAATGTAATCATCATATCTGCAAAATTAAATATTGGCATCTCTTTATTAAATAGAGTAAATGAAATATAATCAATAACATATCCTCTAAATAATCTATCTATTAAGTTACCTAATGCACCACTTAAAATTAAAGATAGTGAAATAATATAAAGTTTATTATCATTAGTTTTAATTTCTTTAATTAAATACCATATTAGTATAATACTTATTAAAGTAAGTGTTAGAGTATTATTCCCAAGTATTCCTAATGCAGCTCCAGTATTTGTAAGATAACTTATCTTTAAAAAGTTATTAATTATTATTATATCACTTCCATTTGATAAATTACTAAATATTAAAAATTTAAGTATTTGATCTATAAATACAATAAAAGTAATCATGCATATTAATTTAATATTATCTTTCTTCATAACAACAACTATCACTTTCTTTTATAAGAATTATATACATTATAACATATTTTATATACTTTTGTTTTAACAAAGATACTATCTACTTATACTTAATAAAAGAATTGAACATTTT
>CAYVZW010000101.1:0-3412 GCA_964456325.1 uncultured Clostridium sp.
TCAAATGTACCGAAGATATTATAATAAATGTATGCTTAAAAGTCAAATAAAATCGTACATTTTTATAATATTTTTACATATTTTGATGATTTTTCAATATTATTTACTTTTTAGATTAATACTATCATCTATAAAATATGTTTTTTCTTGACAAATATTACTTAAAATTATAGAATTATTATATATGATAGGAGAATAAGAAATGAAAAGAAAAGGGATACTGTTTGTATTAATTATATTATTTGTTGGCTGTTTAGCTGCAGGGTCAATTGGATATTTTCAAAGCAAACAAGATAAAGAGCCAGATACTCCTACTCCAGTTGGACCTTCAATAAAGTACGTTTACTATTTAGAAGAGATTGAAGTTTCAAAGGATGAAATAACAAATGATAGTGATAACATTAGTGGAATAAGTACTCAATCAAAAGTAAAATATGTTTTTACAAGTTCAAGTTGTACAAATGGTGTAACTGGAGACTTTGACACAGATACTTGGGAATTTATACCATCCGAAATTAAAGAAAGCACATGTAAACTTTATTTTAATAAATCCTATTATGATGTTACTCTGACAATTACTAATGGCGAACTTGCTACCGGAACTGAAACAACTGTTGAAAGAGAAAAAAATGGTGTATTTGCTATAAATCCATATGAAGGATATGAATTTGATACATATACATGTTCAAATAATAAAGAAGCTGCTTGGGATAAAGTGAATAACAAATTAACAATAAGTGCAATAATGGAAGATGTTGCTTGCAAAGTTGTATTTAAAATTAGAACTTTAAAAATGGATTTAACAGTTACAAATGGAACTGGAACTACAACAGAAACTGTTGAGTATGGTAAAAGCGTAACTTCTGTAATTGCGCCAAATACCGGATTTGAAAATCCTACTGTAAAATGCACTAATGATCAGGAAGCTAAATATTCTAACAATACAATAACTATTGAAAAGTTAACTAATGATACAGTTTGTACTGTAACTTATACAGCTGTTAAAGTTGAAGAATACACTCTTTTGATATTGGAGTTACCGTTTACATTAAGAATAACATCTGGCTCAACTTCACAACAAGTTAAAAAAGGTGATGATGGAAAATTTACAATAACACCAAATACCGGATTTGAGGTTGACACAGTAACATGCTATAAGACTGGTGATAAGAATGAAACTGTTGTTCCTTCACTTCAAAGAAATAATGACAAAACTGTTGTGGCAGCACTTGGTGGTATGACTAAAAATATTACCTGCGAAGTTACTGCAAAGGAAAGTTAAGTGAGAAATCACTTTTTCTTTTACAAACAAATAATAATATGATAAAGTATCTATGGTGAATTTTATGTGGGAAATAGGAAATGTAAAAATTAATAATAGGATAGTTTTTGCTCCAATGGCTGGAGTATCCAATATGAGTTATCGAACAATAATAAAAGAAATGGGAGCAGGATTAATATATTCTGAGATGGTTAGTTCTCTTGGTATTGTTTATAATGGAAAGAAAACAATTGACTTACTTAAAATAAATGAAGAAGAAAGGCCTATAAGTATTCAAATATTTGGAAGTGATTCTGAAAGTTTCGTTAAAGCCGCAAAATATGTTTATGAGAACATTAACCCTGATATAATAGATATTAATATGGGATGTCCAGTTCCAAAAGTAGCCGTTAAATCTCAAGCAGGTTCTTCACTTCTAAAAAATCCTAATAAAATTAAAGAAATAGTTAGTGCAGTAGTTAAAAGTGTTCCAATACCTATAACCGTTAAAATTAGAAGTGGTTGGAATAAATCAAGTATAAATTGCTGTGAGGTAGCCAAAGTATGTGAAGAATCTGGTGCCAAAGCTATTGCAATTCATGCGAGAACAAGGGAGCAAGGTTATAGTGGTAATGCAGATTGGGTAATGATTAAGAAAGTTAAAGAATCAGTAAATATTCCAGTTATTGGTAATGGAGACATTAAGACAATTGAAGATGCTAAAAGGATGTTAGATGAAACAGGATGCGATGCAATAATGATTGGAAGAGCAGCGCTAGGAAACCCATGGTTTATAAAAGAATGCGTAGAATATGTTGAAAACAATAAACTAATTGAAAAACCAACATATTGTGATAGGGTAGATATGATATTTAAGCACTATAAATTACTGAAGAAGAATACAAGTGAGAAAGCTGCCTTAATGGAAATTAAAACTCATGCATTATGGTATTTAAAATATATACCCAATAGTAAGGATATTAAAAACAAAATAGTACAAATAAAAACTGAAGAAGAATTATATAACATACTAACCAGTTTTAAGAAAACCTTGTGAAAAAATAACAAAAAGTAACTAAATTGTTGTAATGAAGTTGCTTTTTGTTATATAATATTAACGTGGGAGGAGTTAGAAATGAAAAAGACTGGATTATTTAAAATAATCATGTTCGTACTACTTGGAATTCTTTTAGTAACTTGGTTTGTTCCAGCTAGTTATTTCAATGCAGGTGAATTAACTGACTTAGGAATGTATAGAATCGGATTCTTTGATTTTTTTCAATTACTATTTGGGACATTCGAATTTAGTTACTTTATTCAAATCATTTTATTGATAGTTTCTATTGGTGCACTATATGGTGTACTTGGCAAAACTGGAAAATATAGAGCTTGGATAGAAAAGATTGCAAGTAAATTTAATGGAAAGGAATTAGTATTCTTAATAGTAGCTGCTTTTTTAATTGCTGCAATTACATCTGCATTTGATTATGGTGTTGCAACATTTATATTTATACCAGCTATAATAAGCATAATCTTGGCAATGAAGTATGATAAAATTACTGCATTTGTCACAACGTTTGGTGCTTATTTAGTCGGAATAATGGGTAGTACTATTAATTCAAGCATAGTTAATACTGTTAATGGACAATTATCAGATGTTACATTAGGAACTGGAATATACTATAAAATTGCTTTATTTGTTGTTTCATTTGCTATATTAATATTCTATTTATCTAAAGCTAAAAAAGTAAAATCTAAGAAATTACTTAAAGAAGATAGTAGCGAAGACGATATGTTCATTGGTGAAAAGGTATCAAATAAATATCCTGTATGGCCAATTATAATGGTATTCAGTATATTGTTTGTACTATTAGTTCTTGGATGTACTAGTTGGGAAACAGTATTTGGAATTACAGTATTTAGTGACTTTAATACTGCACTTACAGCTTGGACAATTAAAGATGTTACAGTACTTGCTTATGTTCTAGGAACAATATCTGCTTTAGGCGAGTGGTATTATGCTGAAATGGCAGTAATGTGCTTGTTAGCATCATTATTGCTTGGTAAAATATATCATTTTAGTTTTAAAGACGTATTTGTTAATATGGCTGAAGGAGCTAAAAAGATATTACCTACTGCTTTATTAGTTTG
>CAYVZW010000102.1:0-3391 GCA_964456325.1 uncultured Clostridium sp.
GTTTTCTTAATTCATCAAGTCCTACTAAAGCAAAATCCATTCTTTTCTTTCCTTCGAATTTAAATGGTTTTGTAACAATTGCTACTGTTAAACACCCTAACTTTTGAGCAATCTCTGCTACTACAGGTGCAGCACCAGTACCAGTTCCACCACCTAATCCACAAGTAACAAATACCATATCTGCACCTCTAAGTGCATCTTCTATTTCTTCTTGGCTTTCTAAGGCAGCTTCTCTACCAACTTCTGGTCTAGTTCCAGCTCCTCTTCCTTTAGTAATAGATTTTCCTATTTGTATCTTTTTATCTGCTTTTGATACATTAAGAACTTGTAAATCAGTATTTGCAACAATAAATTCTACTCCTCTAAGACCAGAATCAATCATTCTATTTACTGCGTTACATCCTCCACCACCGATACCAATAACTTTAATATCCGCTATTTGATCAATTTCTAATTTACTATTATTCATTTTCACTCCTTAATTGTTGAAAAAATATCCATATATTTTCCCAAGTATAGTGTTATTATTTTTATTCTTATAATTAATTATTGCATTTTGTTTATCTTCATCTACTGTATAAGCTAGTTTTCCTCTAAAATCAAGTTTACTATGATAATATTTGATAAGTCCTAACACACTAGAATATTTATTATGCCTGCATCCTATTTCTTTTACTTTATACATGTTAGTATCTTTTCCAAACACCTCTTCCACTACTAATTCAAAGTCATTTGTCTCAGTAGTTCCTCCAGTTATTATTATATAACTAATTTCTCTTTTTGTTAAGAGGTTAATTTGTTTTTTAGATAGATCCAATATTTCTTTAACCCTTGAATAAATTATCTCACTTATCTCATATTGATTTATTTTAATATTTTCATGAGTATTTGTCAATACTTCTTCACTCCAAGATGTAGAAGAATTGCGTTTATGTGAAAGAGCAAACTTTTCTTTTAGATTTACTGCATCTTTTCTACTAATATCATACATATAGCATATATCTTTATCTATATTCTTACTACCTATTTCAAGTATTTCAGTGTCAGTTAATACTGAATTATTTACTATGCTCACTTCTGTCTTATCTTCCCCAATATTCACTATAGCACAAGCTTTTTTATCCATACTATCTGTTTTAAATTCATAATAATCTGCTAAAGAACCAAAGCATATATCTATTACTTCTATTCCAATACTATCTAGTACTGAAAATGTCGTATAAACATTTTTCTTTGGCACTAAACTTATTATAGCATTGCATTCAAGTTTCCTTGCTTTTTTTCCTTTAGGATTATCTACTTTTTCATTATCATCTAATGTGAAATATAGTGGCATTATAGTAACTAATTCTTTGTTACTAGGTACTTTATTATATACACATGCTTGCATAGTTCTTATAATGTCATGAGATTCAATTATTCCTTCTTCATTTGTAATAGTGGCATCCCCTACTACACTTAAAAATTCTGCAAAATATGAAGGAACTGTTATTATTACTTTATTAATTTTAATATTGATTATTTCTTCACATCTTTCAAATAATTCTTTTAATGATATAAGTGCTTCTTCAGGATTTACAATAATCCCTTTTTTAACTCCTTTTGATTTTACTTCTGAAGTTGCAAGAACATGTACTTCATTTTTGTAAACTTCACCAACAACTAATTTCATTGTACAAGAACCAATATCTAATGCCGATATTATTTCTTTCATCTTGCCCTCCTATGCTAAAAACATTATATCAAATTTTATTTATAAATTATAGTATTAGTTTATTATTTCTTTATATGTAATTCTTATATTGAAGTTAATATATTCATCTACTTCAGGATTCTTTTCATTGTATTTAACAAGTACATTTAATATCTTTTTTTCAGAAGCACTTATTATTTTTCCTTTTTCTAAAGATAAATCAATATCTACTAAATCTATATCTATATTTGATTTAATATCAGTTATTTTAATGCCATTTATACATGCACTCATATTACCTATATTATATAGTTCTATGTTAAATGAATTACCTTTAGTATATTTATCTAAATCATTTATATTTATGTTTATTACATCGTTATCATTATCAAGCTTTATCTTTGATGTTGTTTCAAAATCAATAGTGGCATTGGACATGTTAATATCATAATAATTATTACTTACATAACTTGTTCCTTGTTCACTTAAGTTTATTATCAAGTATGTGGCTGTTATTGTGAATACAAAAATAATAAATACAAGAGTAAGTATTATGTATTTCATTAATGTACTATTCTTTCTAATATTAGATTTTATACTCATACTAGTCCACATTCCTTCCCCATTATAAATATATCATAAATCATTAAAAAAAGCATTAGTTTCCTAATACTTTATTTAGTTAATGATACTGTACTTGTGGATGATGCTACTTTAAGAAGTTCTTCATTTGTTAAGTTTTCTCCGATTATATAATAATCTTTTCCATTCATTGTCCAATTAAGTGATGTATCAGTTATACTTCCTAAGATATTTTCATAGAATACTAATTCTCCGGATGTATTATTTACTTCGAATTCTTCTGGTGTTTTAGCTGCTTCTTCTATCATTATAAATGATTTTTCACCAGTAAATGTTAATATAACTCTCTCAGTTTCATCTGTTTTAACTGTTTCTTCACTTTTAAATGTTGTTCCACTTGGTAAATACATTGGATATATTATTTCATTTAATGAACTTACTCCTTCATCACAGCAGTTATCAGAGACACTACTTTCAACATCAAAGTAATTATTTTTAAATTCAGGTTTAAAGTTAATATCTTTTACTTTTAATGTTATGTTTACTATACCATCTTGATTATATACTTCTACTTTAGTTGGAATCATATTCTTATCAAATGTTATTTTTTGGCTTACAAGTGAACTATTATTTGGATAATTAACTGTTGATGTTATAGTATATGTATCATTCACTTCTTCAAATACAATGTTAGAATCATTCTTCATATCTTTTAGTAGTGATTCTAATATGTATGCTTGACTACTATTATTAGGCCAATCACTTTGAAATTTAAAGCTTTTGTTTAGTGATGGAGTTACTACATAAACACCTTTATCATTTTTAAGAATTATTTGTTCATGATTATTATCTTTGTTTATAAGTGATGCTTTATAATAATCTCCTTCCATATAATCTACTACAACATCATAATGATATAATTCTTCATTACTAACAATATCCATTTCTGCAGTTAATGAATACATATTATTATCTTTTAATAATTTTTCATATTTATTAATCGCATCCTTTGAATCCATTTTGTTGCATCCTACCATTAATAAACACCCTATTATTACTAATATTACCTTTTTTATTTTATTTTCCTCCTTACATAGTAAATTATATTTATATTTT
>CAYVZW010000103.1:0-3369 GCA_964456325.1 uncultured Clostridium sp.
AAGAAGTAAGAGAAGAATATGCTCAAAAGATGTTAGAAGCAATACAAATAAAAGATAAACTTGAAAGTGCAAGAAAAGTAAGTGAATTAAAAGAAGAAGCAGTTTCATTTTATGAAGAAAAACATGGTGAAGATGAAAATTTATCAGAACATATAAAAATGGTTAAAAAAATAATAGAAACATTAGAAGGGGAAACTGTAAGAACATTAATAACAGATAAAAAGATTAGACCCGATGGAAGAAAAATGGATGAAATAAGAGCACTTAATGCTCAAATAGATATTCTTCCTAGAACTCATGGTTCAGCACTTTTCACAAGAGGTCAAACACAATCATTATCAACAACAACACTAGGAGCACTTGGAGAACATCAAATATTAGATGGGCTTGGATTAGAAGATACAAAGAGATTTATGCTTCATTATAATTTTCCTCCATTCTCAGTAGGAGAAACAGGAAGATATGGTGCACCTGGAAGAAGAGAAATAGGACATGGTAATTTAGCTGAACGTGCTTTATCACAAGTAATGCCAGATGAAGAACAATTTCCATATACAATTAGAGTTGTAAGTGAAATATTAGAAAGTAACGGTTCATCATCTCAAGCAACAATATGTGCTGGATGTATGTCATTAATGGCCGCAGGAGTTCCAATAAAAGCTCCAGTAGCAGGTATTGCTATGGGACTTATAACTAATGGTCCACTTGATGGAAAACATCCATATACTATACTTACAGATATTCAAGGATTAGAAGATCATATGGGAGATATGGACTTTAAAGTAGCTGGTACTAGAAAAGGAATAACTGCTTTACAAATGGATATTAAGATTAAAGGAGTAACTAAAGAAGTACTAAAAGAAGCTCTTTATGAAGCACAAAAAGCAAGATTTAAAGTTCTTGATGTTATGGAAGAAACTATAAGTGAACCAAGAAAAGAATTAAGTGAATATGCTCCTAAAATGAAGACTATGAAAATAGCAGTGGAAAAGATTAAAGATGTTATTGGAAAAGGTGGAGACACTATTACTAAAATTATTCTTGAATCAAGCAATGTAACATCTGTAAATAATAAGGATGCTGTCAAGATAGAAATAGATGACGAAGGAAATGTCGTATTATATCATATGAGTTATGATGTTTTAGATAAAGCTGTTTCTATGATTGAAGATATTATAAAAGAACCTATTATTGGCGAAGTATATACTGTTAAAGTAGTTAAAATTGAAGACTTTGGTGCATTTGTAGAATTATGGCCAGGTTGTGAAGGACTAGTTCATGTATCTCAACTTGATAATAAAAGAGTTGAGCATCCAAGTGATGTAGTTAAAGTTGGAGATGAAATAGTTGTTAAAGCAACCGGTTTTGATAGAAAAGGAAAATTAAATCTTTCTAGAAAAGAATTACTTCCTAAAATTGAAAAACCTGAATTTAAAGAAAAGAAGGAATTTAAAAGTAAAAATGATAAAATCAATGAATAATTGATTTTTTCTTTTAAAAAGGTATTGAAGTTAATTTAAATTAATGATAGAATTAATTTATATGATATGGAGGATTTATATGAAAAAAATTAATTACTTATTGTTATTTGTTATTTGTTTATTTTCTTTAACAATAAGTGTCAATGCAAAAGAGCCTAAGGTAATTAATGGAACTTTTGCAAATAATTTTATTGGGGAGTATACTGTGGATGATAGTTTTGATTTTAGCAAAGTATCATTTGCTTCTTCTACTACTGGTACAACTATTACAGGTGATTCTTCACTAAAAAAAATACTAAGTTATTATATAAGAGATTGTATGGATGGAGAAACTGGATGTGAGGGAACAACGATTGACTATTTCACTGCATATTGTTTAGACGGGAATAAAAAATATCCGTTATATGAAACAATTTATAATGATGAAACTATTTCGGATACAGACTTATTTAAAAATATGGTTGTTTACGAATTCTTTGAAGAATGTACTGCATCTACATCGTGTACATTATTAGATGATATTGATGGTTATGAGGTTGTAATTAAAGACAACATTACAACACCGGATGAAACAACTTTAACTGATTTTGCAAATGGTGATACTGTAACTGCAACATTATCAAATATTTCAATACAATACAAAGATACATCTAAAGGAGTTAGTGGATTTAAAGTTATTTCTGCTGCTCAAATGGCTGCTGCATTAGGAACTACATTTTCTGATTCTACTCCAAGATATGATGAATCATTGTATTCATTTAAATTTAAGATGTCAGACTTTAGTGTAAATAAGTATTCAGTTACGGATTTACCAACTACAATCGGATATAATAGAGCCTTATGGATAATAGAACATTCTTATCCAAATTTATCTCTAGAGATTTCTTTAGAAAAAGCTGGTACTTCGTTAGCAAGTGTTAGAGAAGATGTTTCAAGACTTGAAGCAACTACTCTTAATGCGATTGAAGATACTACACTAAAAGAAGCAAAATTAACAGAACTTGTTCAAAATTATGTTTATTCTGTTACTCAATATGCAATATGGAAATCAGTTGGTGACTATTATAAAATGGCTAGTGGTACTAAGTATTATTTAGGAGATACTCTTACTGATACTACTGTTAATGGAGTGAGTGTATCTTTGCCTCAAAGCTTAAATATATTGTACAAATATTATATTATGGATAGGGATGAATATACAAATTATGCAAATACATCAACTGCACAAAATTATAGTGTAGTTAATCCTGAAAGTGGAAAAGAATTATATAGTGAAACTTCAGATGCATATATTTATGGTCCTTATACAATTACAGGCAATATGATATATACTCCAAGTATTAATTTATCTGTAGCTAGTCCAACTAGTGGAGTAACTATTATTGATAAAGCAGGTAATACTATTACATCAATAAAAGATGGTGGTCAATTATACTTAAAAGTTAGCAAGAGCGCAAAGCCTACTAAAATCGAGCTAAATTTAGCTTCTACTCAGACACTTGTTTATACAACTACAACATCAAGAGGAAGTCTATTTAATTCTGAATCTAAACTTGATCAAACAGTAGCAACTGGAGCTGAAATGGTAAAAGTTGATGTAAATGCAAAAATAGAAATACTAATTAATCCTAAGACTGGTGTAGAAGATTTTGGAACTATATTATTGGTAGCTTTAATTGCGTTTGCACTTGGATATGTTGTTCTTAGATTTAAACAAAGTCCTATGGAACAGTTATAAAATTGATAAAATATGAAACTTTTTTAAAAAAGTTTCTTTTTTTTGAAGTGTTTTTAAAAGTTATGGCTAATAATATATTAGAAGGGAGTATTTAATATGAATCTATTTGTTGAAAATTTTAAAGAATATTATTCATTACATAGGAACAAA
>CAYVZW010000104.1:0-2767 GCA_964456325.1 uncultured Clostridium sp.
TACTATATTATTAGCGATAACTTTTAAAAACACTTCAAATTTTCAAAACTTTTTAAAAAACTTTTCATTTTCATTAAAAAAGTGTTTTAAGCACTTCTATAACTTTTTTAGTATCTTAACATTTTCTCTTACATTCTTATGTATGTATGAAGCAGAAACTAATATATCAACTCCAGCATCTTTACATTGTTTTCCAGTTTCATCATTTATTCCACCATCAACTTCAATTAATGTTTTAACATTTTGTTTAATTATTTCACTTTTTAATTTAGATATTTTTTCTATAGATGACTCTATGAAACTTTGTCCACTTTTTCCAGGTTCTACAGACATAATTAGAACTAAATCAATATCTTTCAAGTAAGGAAACAATACTTCTATATCTGTATTAGGGCAAATAGATACTCCAGCTCTTAATCCATAAGATTTAATCATATCGATTACTTTGCTAACATCATTTACCGCTTCAAAATGAAATGTAAAATATTCAGTATTTAATAATGCATAATCTTCTATATAACTAGTAGGATTTTTTACCATAAAGTGAGCATCTAATTTCTTATTTGTGTATGAAACTATTTTCTTAATTTCTCCATATGTCCATGTTTTATTATCAACAAATTTTCCATCCATTATATCTAAGTGAATAAAATCAACATCTGTTTTATCCAGTTCTTTAACTAAATCACTTGCTTTTAATGTACTTGATAATATTGAAGCAGATACTTTCATTTTTTTACCTCCCCTAATAATTTAATATAATTGTCATATCTCCATTTAGGTATCTTATTTTTGTTTACAAGTTCTTTTATTTTGCATCCATCTTCCTTATCGTGAACACAACTTCTATATTTACATGGTTTATTAAAATCTTTGTAATATTTTCTTATGTCTTCTTTTTTAATGTTTAATTCTAGTGAAGAGAATCCCGGAGTGTCTGCGATTAATCCATTGTTAACTTCAAGTAATTCAACTAATCTAGTAGTATGTTTTCCTCTTCCAAGTGCTAAAGAAACTTCACCAGTTTTAAGAGATAAAGACATATCTATTTTATTTAGCAAACTAGATTTACCACTACCTGTTTGACCACATAGTGCAACAACTGATGAATTAAACTCTTTTTTTATGCTTTTAATATTCTTATTATAATAAACTTTAATACCTATTTTTTTATAATAATTAACATATTTTCTAACATCAATTTTCTCTTTTATAGAAATCATATCTATTTTAGTAATTACAATTAATGGTTCTATATTATTTGAATAGGCAATAACTAAAAACTTATCAATTAAATAACTCGAAAATGATGGTATTGATGTACTCATCACAATTAATAATTTATCAATATTGGATATTAATGGTCTATCTAAATAATTTCTTCTTGTTAAAACCTTTTCTATTGTTTTATTATTCACATCAACAATAACATCATCCCCAACTACTGGAGAGATGTTATTATTCCTAAGTTTCCCCCTTGTTTTACACTCAATAATAGTATTATTTGATAATAGGACTCTATGTAATGATTTATTAATACAAACTATCTTGCCATTCATATATTATCCGTCCAAATCATTATCATTTACAGTACTAACAACTGGTTCTTCTGGAGCAATAGCAATAGTAATAGTAAGTGTTGCTCCCGGTGTTACAACTGAGCCAGATGCTCTAGATTGTTTAAGAATAGTTCCTTCACTTACACTTGTACTTTCTTGATATTTCTTTTCTAATTTAATTTCATGTTTTGAACAAAATTCCTCTACTTGTGCTACTGAATAACCACTAGTAAAATTAGGATATTTATATTCAATCTCTGGTATAAATATTGTAATTTGTGTTCCAAGAGCAACAGAAGTACCTATTTCAGGTTCAGTTCTAAGAACAACTTCTTCTTTTGTTTTTGAGTCTTCATCTACTTTTTCATAATCAATTACTACGTTGCAATCACATTCAGCTTCTATTTTTCCTTTTGCAACTAGGTAATTTTCTCCAGTAACATCTTCTATAACATAATTCTTTTCTCCACTTGAAACATATAAAATAATTGTTGTTCCTTCTTTTACTTTTCTTCCTATTTCTGGAGAAGTTTTAATTATTTTGCCTTCTGCTATTGTATCACTTGGAGAATACTTATTTTCAGTTGATACTGTGAATCCTAAATCAGTAAGTTCATTTGATGCTTCAACTATAGACTTATTAGAAACATCTGGAATAGTTACATTTTTTACTTCAGTTTTATTAAAGTAGATAGATAGTCCGACAGTAACTGTTAAAACAAGAGCAGTAAATATACTTATTAAAACTATTAACAATTTATTTTGTCTTTTATTTTCTTCTTTAGTTTCTTTCTCTATCTTTTTCACTTCTTCTTTTTCTTTAACTTCTTCCTTCTTTTTAAGTGATTCTAATTCTTTGTCTAACACTTTAGTTTCTTCTAAATCATTTTCAGAATAAGGATAAATGTATCTTTTTTCATCTTTTCTTGATTCATCTAAAGCAGTTTTAATATCTTCATGCATTTCCCTAGCATCACTATATCTATTTTTAGGATTCTTAGCAGTTGCTTTTATGATAATATTCTCTATAGATTGAGGAATTGAAGGGTTTGCTTTTCTTACACTTGGAAGAGGCTCTTTAAGATGCTTTAAAGCTATTTCTACTGCAGAATCTCCTTTGTAAGGAACTGCCCCTACTAAAAGTTCATACATCATTATTCCCATTGAATAAATATCACTTCTTACTGTAGATCCTTTACCATTAGCTT
>CAYVZW010000104.1:2777-3356 GCA_964456325.1 uncultured Clostridium sp.
GTACCCATAACAGAATTAGTTTGAGTTAATTGAGTAGAATTAAGCGCAGTTGATACTCCAAAATCTGTTATTTTAATCATACCATTTGAAAGAATCATAATATTTTGAGGTTTAATATCTCTATGAATTATATATGAATCATGAGCATGAGCCATTCCATCAGTTAATTGAAGCATTATATCAATTACTTCAGTTATTGAAAGGTGCCCTCGTGCTTTTAAAACTTGTTTTAAAGTTTTCCCATCAACATATTCCATTACAATGTAATATTCACCATCATCTTCTCCAACATCATACATTTCAACTATATTTGGATGAGACAAACTAGAAGCAGATAATGCTTCCCTTTGAAATCTTCTTACAAATTTTTCATCATTAGCTAAATCACCACGTAACACTTTAACAGCAACATTTCTGTCAAGTATAGTATCATGTGCTAAATAAACATTAGCCATTCCACCTTCGCCTAATGTTTTAATTATTTGATATCTATCATTAATTTTTGAACCTTTTACTATCACTACTCTTCACCACTTTTTTTCAAATAAGCAATTGTAATATTATCAGTTCCCCCTCTAG
>CAYVZW010000105.1:0-3258 GCA_964456325.1 uncultured Clostridium sp.
AAATTTTGCAAACATTTTTAATTATTTATATTAGTCAATGCTTACAATTTCATACTCTCTATTTCCAAGTCCTTCTTCACATGCTTGTTCTACAGTATGGATTGCATTTCTTGAATCCATTCTTTCAATAAGAGAAGCTTTACCTTTATCATTAGAATTCTTTACTGCATCATAACATGCTTGATCTAAAGCAACTGGATCTAAGCTTGCAAATATTCCAATATCATCCATTTCAGGTTTATGTGGATTTGAATCACAATCACAATCTACTGATAAATTATTCGCAACACTTACGTATGCCATATTTTCTTTACCAAAATAATTTACAACTGAAGCATCAGCATCAGCCATTGATTCTAAGAATGAGTCATGATCTCCATCCCATAGATGAGTTTCGTCCCCAGAACCATGAATATAAGCTTTACCATGAGAAGAAGCTATTCCTATAGACATGTTTTTAAGTGCCCCACCAAATCCACCCATTAGATGTCCTTTAAAGTGTGATAAAACAAGCATTGAATCATAATTAGTTAAATGAGAACCTACGTAATTCTTATGAATTCTCTTTCCATTTGGAACTACTAATTCTATTTCACCTTCTTCATCCATAATATCACAAGGAGCAATATCCATAAATCCATGATCCTTTATTGCTTTCCAGTGACTTTCAGTTGTATTTCTCTTTCCTTCATAAGCTGTATTGCATTCTACAATTGTACCATTAAGCTTATTAACAAGACCTTTAATAAGGTTTGGATTTAAGAAGTTATGTCCTCCTGGTTCACCTGTTGATATTTTAACAGCAACTTTTCCTTTAAGTTCCACCCCTAATTTTTCATAAACTTTGATTAAACTTTCACTATTTATTTCTTTAGTGAAATATACTTTTGACTTTTTCATTTTTTCTCCTTTCAAAATCAATTTATTAATTTAAATCTTTTAACTCCCCATTTATTAATTATAACACTAGATATAACAAATAATAATAAACTTATTACTGTCATTAATAATATTGCTATATAATTATTAAGACCAGTAAACATATATAACACAAGGAATATTATAAATATAAATAAACCTCCAAATATTCCTACAAATGATGCTGCTGACTGTTTAACAATTACTGTATCATTAATCGCATCAAGTTTTGGAAACAAAAGATTTGCTATTAAACCGAAATTACATATAAATAGTGCATATATTATTGAGAACAAAACAAGTAATAATAATTCTAATAATTTAATATATCCACTTAAGTAAAATATAATTAGTCCAAGTATTGTAAATGGTATTATTATTAATCTATTTACAAATATTTTTGAATTAAATATATCTTTTACTTTAACTGGTAACATCTTAAGAATCCAAAAGTTATCTCTTTCAATTGATATACAAGATGATGTTGTATTAGTAAGAGCAATACTGAATAATAAAAGTATTAAAACAAGACCACTTGAATTAATATCCATGTCAATATTAGCAAACTTCATTAGTTTTGAATATGGATAAAATATGCTAGCAATAGATGCCACCATAACCATTAACATTCCAAATATTGTATTAAATACATATATAGCTGAAGAAAAATATTTTTTAATTTCTTTTTCTCTAAGAGCTGTAATAACATTCTTTTCTTTAACATAAGTAAGTTTATAATTTGATTTAGTTTTATGTGAACTTAATCTTGATATAATATGTAAATAATTTCTATCAAATATAAACAAGAATAATAATAAACAAGCTAAGTTAAATAATATATAATAAAGTACATACATAATACTTCCACCACTTGTATATTTATTAACTAAATATAGTGGATAAAATGCATATTTAATAATATTATTTACTAAATTCGGATTGGTTGTTATTAATGATAATATTTTATTACCATTTGTCATAACAACCATATAAACTATTATAAATAAGAAATAACATATTAATTCAATAACATTTTTATTTCTAGCTTTTGATGTTAATACAGCCACTAAATATCCAAATATACTTGATAATATACTAGGTATTATAGAAGAAAATAATAACAACACTACTATCGCAAATATATAGGAACCATTAAGAGTACTATTCATTAAATAAGTAAATATACCTGGTAATATAACAAGTAAACTTAATACAAAGTTATATAAAACTATCATTAATAATCTACTTCCAAGAATATCTCTTTTTTTAATTGGAAGCGATAATAATAAATCATTATCTTTATTATCAAATAAACTTGATTTAGCCATAAACATAGAAAATAAAAATGAAATAAACGCAGCACATACAAATAACATTGTAAAAAAAAGATTTTCTAAATGTACTTCACTTAATGTATCAAATAGTTTATCTAAAAAGAAATTTAATGAAAAGAAAAGGCTAAAAAATACATAGATAAATAGTATAGTTGTTAAAATCGCCTTTTTTTTAGACATAGATTTCAATTTAAATGTATTAATTATGTTAGTTTTAAGTAATAGAAATAGATTACTTTTCATCTGTTAACTCCAAGAAAACTTCTTCTAAATCTTTATTTCCTTTTATTTCACTAGTTTTACCTATAGCAATTAACTTACCTTTTTTAATTATTCCTACTCTATCACATAGTTTTTCAACAACTTCAAGAACATGTGAAGAAAAGAAAATACTTGTTCCTTCTTTGCATAATTCTTTCATTATATCTTTTAAATCTTTACTTGACTTGGGATCTAATCCAACAAATGGTTCATCTAATACTAATAATTTAGGTTCATGAATTAAAGCAGAAATTATCGCAAGTTTTTGTTTCATTCCATGAGAATATGAAGATATTAAGTCTCCTAAATTAGGAAGTAATTCAAAAGTAGTTGCATATTTTTTAGTTAACTCTTCACGTTTCTTATCATCAACTTCATAAATATCTGCGATAAAATTAAGATAATCAATTCCACTCATATTAGCATACAAGTCAGGATTATCTGGTATATATGCAGTAACTTTCTTACAAGCAATTTCATCTTCTTTAATTGATACTCCATTTACCAAAATATCTCCTGAATCAAAATCATGAATTCCAACTATAGATTTAATTAATGTTGTTTTTCCAGCACCATTATGACCAATAAATCCAAATATTTCTCCATTTTTCACTTCTAAAGAAACATCATCTACTGCTGTTTTATTTCCATATTTTTTAGTTACATTGCATACTTTTAACATAAGTCTCACATCCTTATAAATATTATATCAAAAAATAAACTATATTAACATAGTTTACTTTTC
>CAYVZW010000106.1:0-3169 GCA_964456325.1 uncultured Clostridium sp.
GGGAACCTGAACAATAACAACGTGAACAATTCTGCTGGGCGGGTTCTTCCGGCATTTTCCTTAATCATGGAAAAATAAATGACTTCATAATAAAGTTTATGGTTGTTATATATTATTTGACTCTAAGGAAACAAGTTTAATCCTGCTATATATCTAATGATATATACTAAAAGTAACAATTATGTGTATTCTGTATTAGTAGTGAAAGCGAAAGTTTGGATTACACCAATTATTGTAAATCTAATAATAAGCACGAGCAGTATTAGTGCTAAAGGTATTTGTTTACCTACTATTGCTCGTGTTTTTATTGTTAGAGAAAGAGGATATATGGAAAGTAAGAATGAGTTTAAGGTATAAATGTTAAAATGAAACCTGATAAATATGTCAAAGTTAAAAGTAATATTTTTTAACTTTTTTTATTATTTTGAAGTGTTTTTGATAAAAATTGGTAATAATTAATTAGGGGGACTTATGAATGTTAAAATAAAAGATATGGCAAGCAAAGAAAAACCTAGAGAAAGGTTATTAGAAGTTGGTGTATCCAATTTATCAAATGAAGAATTATTATCAATAATATTAAAAACAGGTACTAAAGGATATTCAGTTAAAACAATATCTTCTCTTATAATGAGTGAATATAAATATATTGAGAATCTTAAAAATATAAGTATTAATAAACTATGTAAGATAAAAGGTATTGGTAAAGTTAAAGCTATTGAATTAGTTGCTTCATTAGAACTGGGTAGAAGAGTGTTTTACAAGAAAGAAAAAGAAAATATTATATTGAATAATTCTACTTTAATATATAATTATTTTAAAGATATTTTTTATGGAGAAACACAAGAAAACTTTTATGCTATATATTTAGATACTAAGAATAAATTAATAAACTATAAATTATTATTTATTGGAACAATTAATTCTTCTTGTGTACATCCTCGTGAAATATTTAAATATGCATTTTTAGAAAGTGCTGCTTCTATAATAGTACTTCATAATCATCCTTCTGGAGATACTACACCTAGTGAACCTGATATTGAATTAACTAAACATTTATTTGAATCAGGTAAAATAATAGGTATTCCAGTTCTTGATCATATAATTATAGGAAATGATTCTTATTATAGTTTTTATGAATATATGCATAAAAATAAATAGACTTCATAGTATTTAATATGACATACGAAGAATATAAAAGTAATAAAGAAGGAAGTAGTAAAAAGAGTATAATTAAAGTAATGCTAGGTAAATTATTTACTATAGTTATTTTTGTAATATGTACAATGATACTATGTAATATATCTCCTAAGTTTAAGAAATTTGTTACAGATGAAGTATTAAATTCTACATTTGATTTTAGTTCATTTAATAAAGTAACTGATAAACTTACTAATGTATTTAAAAGTAGTGAAGAAGTACCAGTTGTTAAAACAAATGATGAATATGAAAAGTATTTAGATGGTGTTAAATATATTCATGATGGAGAAGTTAATTTAATAGATAGTGGTATAGTTACATATATAGGTAAGAAAGAAGGATATGGTAATACAATAGTTGTTCAGCAAAGTAATGGTTATTATGCATGGTATGGTAATATAACTGAAAGTGTTAAATTATATGATTATGTTGAAAAAGGAACATCTATAGGTAAATGTGAAAGTGAATACTATTATGTACTTTTAAAAGATGATAAACCAGTTGATACATTAAATGAAAGTTAGTATTCATTATTTAACATATATATTCATTCTAATATCTTTTTTATCAGGTTATTTTGAATATGTATATTTACTTTTATTAATAATATTTATTCATGAATGTGGTCATTATTTTTTTAGTATATTAATAGGTATTAAAAATCCATATATAATAATTTATCCTTTTGGAGGTATTACTGTATTAAATGAAGACTTAAATATCCCAATATATAAAGAATTTATATCATTAATAGGTGGTATTGTATTTCAATTGTTATTTTATTTATTAATTCTTGTCTTATATAAAAACAATTTAATAACAAGTCATGTATTTAATATAATACATAAAATAAATTATTACTTAATAATATTTAATTTTCTTCCTATACTTCCTCTTGATGGGGGAAGACTATTAAATATAATTCTTAATAAAATATTTTGTTTTAATATATCTAATAAAATATCAATAATAGTATCAATTGTATTTATATTGTTATTTGGATTAATTAATAAAACATTATTCTCATTTATTCTTATTTTATTTTTAATAAAATGCATATATATTGAAATAATGAATTACAATACTAAATACTATAAATTCTTATTTGAACGATACAATAAAAAGTATAATTTTAAAAAACATAAGAATATTAATAGTATATCTAAATTTAAAAGAGATTATTTTCATATAATAAATAATGTAGATGAGGACAAAATTCTTCGTAAAATGTTTGACAGACAGGGTAGAATGTGCTAAAATACTCATGTTTGTAGAAATCTTTCTCTACAACCACATTAAAAAGGTTATAAAAGTAATTACTTACCTTAAGAGTGAGTCTTATTGAAGGAGGAATTTTAATGAAAGCAATATTTGTTACAGGTGGAAAACAATATATAGTTGAAGAAGGTCAAGAAATATATATTGAAAAACTACCAAATGATGTAGACAGTGAAGTTGTATTTAATGAAGTTTTATACGTAGATGGTAAAATTGGTTCTCCATATGTTAAAGGTGCTAAAGTAGTAGCTAAAGTATTAAAACATGGAAAGCAAAAAAAGATTATAGTATTTAAGTATAAACCTAAAAAGAAATACAGAAATACTCAAGGTCATAGACAACCATATACTAAAATAGTAATCAAGTCTATTGAAAAATAATGATAAAAGTAAGTATTAAAAAAAATAATAACATTATTGAAAGTATTAAATGTAAAGGACATGCTTTATATGATGAATATGGAAAAGATATTGTGTGTGCATCATTTAGTACAATGATTATTACAACAATTAATGCAATACTTGAATTTGATAAAGAATCTATTAGATATAATAATACTAATGATTTAGAAATTATTAATATTAAGAAAGATGATATAACTAATAAACTCTTAAATAATTTAGTTAATATGATATATGAACTAAAGGAAAATTATGATAAAAATATTAATATTAAGGAGGAAGACCATGATTAA
>CAYVZW010000107.1:0-3164 GCA_964456325.1 uncultured Clostridium sp.
CTATTTATTAGTCTTTTTTAGTTGTTTACTTTGATAATCTTCAATAGCGGCTTTAACTGCTTCTTCTGCTAAAACAGAGCAATGCATTTTAACAGGTGGTAATCCATCTAACGCTTCTGCCACTGCTTTATTTGTTAATTCTAAAGCTTCATCAACCGTTTTACCTTTTATCATTTCTGTTGCCATAGATGATGTCGCTATTGCTGAAGCACATCCAAATGTTTTAAACTTAACATCAACAATTATATTGTTTTTGATTTTTAAGTACATTTTCATTACATCTCCACATACTGGATTTCCAACTGTACCTACACCATCAGCGTCTTCTATAACGCCTATATTTCTTGGATGTTCAAAGTGATCCATTACTTTATCTGAATACATTATTCTACCTCCTCATAAAGTGGAGACATATTTCTTAATTTATTTACAACTTCAACCATTGCTTCAATTAAATAATCCACTTCTTCTTTTGTATTATGTTTACCTATGGATACTCTTATTGACCCATGTGCAACTTCATGAGGAAGTCCTATACTAAGTAATACATAAGATGGTTCTAAAGTTTTAGATGAACAAGCTGAACCAGTTGATACGCATATTCCTTTAGCATCGAGTAATAAAAGTATGCTTTCTCCCTCTATATATTTAAATGAAAAGTTTGCATTTCCAGGAAGTCTATTTTCTCTATCTCCATTTAGTATAACATATGGAATTCTCTTTTCGATTTCACTTATATAATAATCTCTTAACGATATTATTTTTTTAACATTTAGTTCATAATCTTTATATGCTTTTTCTATAGCATAACTAAGTCCAATAATACCAGGTACATTCTCTGTTCCAGAACGCTTATCACTTTCTTGATGACCTCCATCATTTATTCTCTTTACTCCTACTCCCTTGCGAATATAGAGAACCCCTACTCCTTTAGGACCATAAAATTTATGTCCGGACATGCTTAACATGTCGATGTTCATCTCATCTACATCTATACGTACGCTTCCAATTGCTTGGACAGCATCAGTATGAAAAGTAATGCCATGTTCATGAGCAATCTGACCTATTTCTTTAATAGGTTCAATTGTACCTATTTCATTATTAGCAAACATTATACTAATAAGAATAGTATCTTTTCTAATAGCTTTTTTAAGTTCATCTAACTTAACAATGCCATTATTATCTACAGGTAAATATGTTATTTCAAATCCTTCTTTTTCAAGAGTCTTGCAACTATTAAGAATAGCGGGATGCTCAATACATGATGTAATTATATGCATTCCCTTTTTCTTATTAGCATAAGCAAATCCTTTTAAAGCAAGATTATCACTTTCACTACCACCTGATGTAAAATATATTTCATTACCTTTAGCATTTATACATTCAGCAATCCTATTTCTTGCATTATTTACTTCTCTAAAGCATTCTTGACTTGGTGTATATAATGAAGATGGATTATAAAACTTTTCACTAAAGAATGGAATCATTTTATCTAAGATATCTTTATCTAAAGCAGTTGTGGCTGCATTATCAAAATATTTTATATTCATTTTTTCTCCTTTCGGTAAATATTATACCACGAAAAAACACATTTTTATTATGTGTTCTTAAATTAATATACTATTTAATAAATTTATATTTTCCTATTATTGGAAGTGTTTTACTTTTGCCATTAACTGCATTTACAATACCCAGTAGCATTAGTATAACAACTGTAGCATATAAAACAAAATTTACAACACTTAACCACATCGGGTATGAGTATGTAACTTTTACAAATATACTACTCAGTAAACCAAGTACTATAAATATAAACAATTCTAAAGCAAATAAATTGAATCCTTCATTAACATGAAATAATACATATTCAGATTTTTTATGAACTTTAATAAGAATTGGTATTAAAAATAAAAAACCTATATAAGAAATAATTGCATACTTAGAATATTCTTCAACTTCTTCCTTAGAAAAGTTATCAGTAATATCATCTATATTAATTATTTTAGTAATTATCACATTTTTATCTTTATCTTCATCATTAAAATTATTATCCATACAATTTCCTTTCAAAAACATTTTACCTATAATTAAATATATGCTATAATAATTTTGTTATGCAAGAGTGGCGGAACTGGTAGACGCACCGGACTCAAAATCCGGCGGTAGCAATATCTTGAGGGTTCGATTCCCTTCTCTTGCACCAAATTATACAATTAGCCCCTATTTTTAGGGTTTTTATTTATATATAATAACAAGAAGTGATATAATTAGTATTAATAGCGGAGGTTATTTATGGATAATAAATTATATGAAATGATTTTTAAAAGAAAGTCTTTTCACTTATTTAGAAATATAGGAAAAGAACATATTTCTAATGATGAATTAATTGATATAGAACAAGAATTCAAAAAATTAAAATCACTAGTTGAAAATATTAATGTAGAAATTAAAATAGTTAAAGATTCTACTACTTGTAAAAGAGGACAAGAGTATTGTATTTTATTATATTCTGAAAAGAAAGATAACTATCTACAAAATATTGGATATATAGGTGAACAACTTGATTTATATTTAGTTTCAAAAAATATTGGAACTTTGTGGTTTGGAATTGGAAAAGTAAATGAAGAAGAAATTAATGGGTTAGATTTTGTAATAATGATTGCTATTGCAAAAGTTGACTCAGGTGATAAATTTAGAAAAGATATGTACAAAAGTAAAAGAAAAGAAATAAATGAGATATGGAGTGGAAACATTTTTTTAAATATTGCCTCTATTGTAAGATTTGCTCCTAGTGCATGTAATACACAGCCATGGAAAGTTGAAGTAAATGAAAATGAAATTACTATTTATAGATATAGAAAAGAAGGAAAAAGAGGAATAATGCCTAAAAATATGGTTATATATTATAATCAAATCGATATAGGAATATTTTTATGTTTTCTTGAACTATGTTTAAACAAAAACGGTCTTAAATACGATAGAATATTATATGTAGAAGAAAACAAAGAAAATGAGAAAAATAAAACCGCTACTTACAGATTCATTTCATAGAATGATAAAATATATTCATTGTTGAACATAATAGTGTAAAGCACACTTAACTGAGTATTTTTAATTGTATATTTAAAAATTAATATGATATAATTTTGGTGTAAGATAGGTGT
>CAYVZW010000108.1:0-3068 GCA_964456325.1 uncultured Clostridium sp.
AATTGAACCGTACATGTAACCTACATATGCATTATCGCTATATGTACTATTAAATACACTTGAACCAATAGATACATCAGTTCCTGTTTGTGGGCAGGATGTTACTCCATCTGTTGTAGTAGGTACTCCTCCATATCTTAGTTTAACACTTCCATCTTCATTTGTTCTTACTATTCTCCAACAATAGTTTGCAAATATTAAATAATTATTTTCTACTGCACCTCTATAGTAGTATACTCTTTCTCCATTTTCTGTTTTTGATGTATCTGTTGTATAGTATAATCCTTTCCCATTTGTATCACTACTTATTGCTGCAAAGTTTATACCTGTTGCACTAGTAACATATGGACTTGCAACATTATCAGCATAAGCTGTATTATCATTTAATATAGTACATTTTATATCAGTTGCATCTGCAGTACAATTAGTATGCATTAGATTATCTCCTACAATAGATAATTTGCCTCTAAATGTTTTGCCTTTATTTGAATTTTGATCTTTATTTGTATCAATAAATGTTATTCTTACAGTGTATACTTGTGTATATCCTGGTTCAATGTATATCTTTTCTTTTATAGGATCATTTACAGTTTTTACCGCTTGCGAAGTTAATCCTGAACATGTTCCACTTACTTGTTCATTTGCCTCTCCATAATTAATATATTGAGTACATACTAAAGAAATAAATATTTCATCATTAACAAATGCATTATTAAGTTCTTCCCAGCCTATTTTATAAAATGCTTGCTTATCTCCTGAATTTGTAACATAAAAATCTTTTTCAAAATAATCTCCTGGAAATATCCCACTTCTTGACATACTTACATTATCATAAAAATCAAGTACAAGATTTCCAGACACCAAAACATTAGAAGTTCCTTCACCTATTATTCTTGCATTAAAATATGAGTAAGAAGCTCCAACAATACTTAAGGTAACTGCTATAAACAGAAGCACTAAAACAACAATCAATTTTGTATCTATTGTCTTTTTCATATATTTCCTTACATAATTATTTTATCATAACTTATTTAAAATTGATAGTACTATTGTGTACTATCAACTAAATATACTTGAAAGTATCCATCAAATGACTTACCTTGATCAAAATTTTGATTAGCATTAATACCTTTTAGTTTAAATGTAAATGTATATGATTGTGTAGTACCTGGCGCTATAGCTATTTGATCAAATATTATTGATGTTTCTTTTGGAACAGTTATAAAATCTTGATTAAATCCTCCATTAGTACCAACTATTTTATATTGGAAATTATCACTTGTAAATGTATATTTCGTAACAACCATTTCTACTTTATATCTTGTATATGTTGTACTTTTATTTGTAATTATTATTTTTTTGGTTGCACTTTTTAATACCTCATTTGAACTTTGATCTTCAGGAAATAAATTATCAATTACTATTAATTTTGAATCTACAAAATCAACTATAAATTGTGCAGTTTCTACATCAGTACCACTATTACCTACTGCAGCTGAAGAACCTGTATTATTCTCAATAACTTCAACATTCTTAACACAATACTCATCACATATACCATCATCATCAGTATCACAATGTAGATCACAAGTCCCGTCCCCATTTGTATCAAAGTTTAAATCAGCTTTTCCGTCTCCATCTGTATCTAAATATAAATCAGCTTTCCCATCTCCGTCTATATCTATATTGATATCAGGCCATCCATCTCCATTTACATCACAGTTAAGTGTACATACTCCTTCATCATTTTTTTGATCTATTAAATTACCTGTTGCAGTACCAGAGTTATCAGTATCAATATTAAATGTTGCTTTTCTATTACCTTTATAATCTACATTTACACTAGGCGTCTTTCTATCATTAGAAATATTAATTTCTGCTTTTTCATTACCACTTAAATCTATATTTAAGTCAGCTATTCCATCTCCATCTATATCTATATTTAAGTCGGCAATTGATAAGTATCTTAACGCCACATAAGTTGAAGCTAATGCTGCGAAAATAAATAATCCTAGTATTATAATTAACAACCAAGCATTTTTCTTAGTATCATCTTCAAATTTAAAACACATTCTGTTTCCATCTTTATTTACCATTAATTTATAAGGTAATCTAAGAAGATTATCATCTGGATCACAACTTAATTTTAAGCACTTTAATGCAGACTTTCTTATACTTGAATAGTCAACATCATTATAATCTTTATAAATATCTGTTAATACAAGTGAAAAGACTCTAGATTGATCTTTTACATCTAGACCTTCTAATTTATATAAGTCTATATAATTAGATTTAAATACATCTTCAATGAAATTATCATCAATAGTTGATACTTCTTTTTGTATTTCAGTAGTAGTTGGTTCTACTATTTTATTTGAAGATTCATCTATTTTATTTTCTTCTCCTTCTTGCATTATTTCCTTTCATTATATCATTTCATATATATTATTTATATAATCATTACTATCTTTAATAATCTTGTTAAATATTTTAAGAATGTCTTTTTCTTTATTCTTTCTTCTTTTAACCGCAGATTTAATTTCACTCTTTAGAAAATCATTTAATTTTTTCTCTGTTATATTTGTTGTATCAATATACTCTTCTAATAAAGCAATTATTTTATCTGCTAATAAATCAGTTGATACATCTTCTTCATTCTTTTCTATATTTAATGCTAAATAATCTAAATAATATGATAAATCTAATTTCTTTTTCATTTCTTTTGTTGTTAAATTCTCTGTTGATTCACTTTTATCTTCAGGATCTCCTATTTCAGAATTCTTAATATATTCCCATAATGTTAATGCTCTTTGAAAATTAGTATCTTTTAAAATTATATTTGTTTTTCTTATTGGAGATTTTACCGGTAATGCTTGTGATAAACTTTTAATAAATGCACTATTTTCAAAATCAATAACTATGTTTTGCATATTATGCATCTTTTCAAGCATTTCTTCTTTATTAAAACCTTTTGGTTCTTCTCTTTTAGATGTTTCTAAATTTACACTAATATTAATATTTTCATTCTTATATGAAGATTTTCCACTATAATTTACAATATTATTTAT
>CAYVZW010000109.1:0-2943 GCA_964456325.1 uncultured Clostridium sp.
CTTACCTGTAATTATTGGCTTATTGACTTCAATAAGCCAAATTTCATCAATATTTTTACTATTTTCGGCTGAAACAATTGCTTTCTTTATAACTTTTTCAAAATTTTGCCACAATTTATATTCTAATGTTAATTGCAACTCCCTAGCATACCAATACTCATTTCCATATTCATCAGTATGTTTAATATCTTCAAACGTTTTAATTTCCTTTTTTTTCACCATTTGTTTCATTCTTTGCCTCCTTTATTTTTGTAATAGAAAGTGTATATCCAAATGGCTCTAATATCTTAATTAAAGTATTTATTTGAGGATGTTTCTTTCTGTTTTCTAAAACTCCTACTATTTCCCTTATAGTACCAGATTCTTCTGCCATTTCTTTTTGCGTAAGTCCTAATTCGTGTCTTAGTTTAATGAAATCACATATTAAATTATATTCTAGTTCTATTGCTCTTTTTTCATTATTTATATTCATAATACACCTCATAATAACAGTATATATAGCATTTTCAATGTAGTCAATAGTTATCATCAATCTTTTAAAAAAACTTGTACAAAAGTACAAGTCAGTTTATATAATGGTGCTGAAAATAGGAATTGAACCCACAACCTACTGATTACGATTCAGTTGCTCTACCACTTGAGCTATTTCAGCATATGGTTGCCCTAATAGGATTCGAACCTATGGTCTTGGAGTCAGAGTCCAATGCCTTACCACTTGGCCACAGGGCAATAAATAACATATAAATAATAACACAATTTTTGCATAAATAAAACTCCTTAAAGGAGTTATTTTTAATTTGGTGGAGCTGAGGGGTATTGAGCCCCTGTCCGAAATAGTTTACAAAGAAACATCTACAAGTTTAGTTGGTTTGTATTCTCGGGATAATAATACTGATTGCCAACTTCAATTATTACCTAAAGTTTATAAATCATTCATTACTTGCCATAAACATACAAAGTAATATAGTTCACTAAATAACTCCCTACTCCAAAACCATGAACAAATTCTGGGAGGAAGCTCCGCTTTAACCTAGATTAGGCAAATGCTGGAGTAAAACCGTAAGATTTTTCTCCGATTAATTTAATTTTGCACTTTTAAGGTGTACTAACCTACTTGCATTTAATCAAAAACTATCCCGTCGAATCATTACAGCCCCATATTTGATGTATTAAGATTATAACATATTATTCATAATAATGCTATACGTATTGACAAAAAACAATATTTTATTTAGAATAATAACTATGAAAAAGAATGTATTTAAAACTATTAAAATTATAATCGTGAATTTTTTTACATTATTTAGATTATTTGGTGCTTTTGCATTACCTTTTGTATACACTGATTATGGAAGTGGAGTATGTTCTATATGTACTATTTGTTTGTTTCTAACTGATGCGATTGATGGGTTTCTTGCAAGAACTCTTAAAGTTTCAACATTCTTTGGAAGTAGTATGGATGCATTAAGTGATAAAATATTAAATACTATTGCTTTTATACTTTTAGGTATTACATATTCTATAATGATTCCACCTATTATACTTGAACTTGCTATTCTTTTAACGGCATATAATACTTATAGAGAGGGAGGAAATGTTCAATCAACTACTATAGGTAAAATTAAAACAGTTATATTAGATATATGTATAATTGGAAGCTTCATATTACTAAGTTTACCTACTCTAGGAATAAACACAAATGCTATAAATTACATTATAAATAATACACCATATTATATAACATTATTTGGATGTATATGTACTATTGCTGGAATTATTGCGTTACTTGATTATAGAAAGAAAAACTATGAAACAAGAAAAGACCCTCATACAATTAGGGTAAAAGAACTTAATAAAACTAAAAAGACATTTAAAGAAGTAATTCATGATGCTTTTGATACAAATTATTATTTAAAACACAAAGATGAACCGATAATGAAACAATTTTATAAAGTTAATGCTTAATAATAAGCATTTTTTTGTATAATAGAAAAATTATTATTTATAAAACATTTATTTTATGATAGAATATTTATAAGGAAGTGGAATATGAAAAAAAGATTTTTAATAATAGGAATTGTTATAATAGCGGTAATCGGAGCATTTTTAATTTATAAATATACAATACCTGATACTACTAAGACTACTACTAAGAAATTTAATAGTGAATATACTTTATTAGATAGTGATAATGTATTTGTTTACAAAAGTCTTGATGAAATAATCAATGTATTAAAAGGGGGAACAGGAATTGTATTCTTAGGATTTCCTGAATGTCCTTGGTGTCAACAATATGTAGTTTATCTAAATGAACTTGCTAAAGAAAATAATGTAAAAGAAATATACTACTATAATATTAAGAATGATAGAAAAGATAACACAGATAAATATAAAAAAGTAGTTGCATTACTTGATGAGTATCTTCCATATGATGATGCTGGTAATAAAAGAGTTTATGTACCAAATGTAACATTCGTTAAAAATGGAGTTATACTTGCTAATGATAATGAAACATCATTAATAAACGATGGATCTGCACCTACTGACTATTGGACAGAAGAAAATATTTCTATATTTAAAACTAAAATGAATGAATATTTTGAAAAATATACCGGAGCATGCTCTACATGTAATTAAAGGAGATAACTATGTATTATAAATATATAATAATTGTAGCTGTATTATTACTAATATCACTCATTGTAATAAAAATGAGTAAGAAAGACTTTCATATTGAAATTAATAAATTAATACAATATTTAGGTGGTAAAGATAATATAGAAGACGTACAAGTAAATTTATCTAGACTTAAAGTAACTCTTAAAGATATGAGCATTGTAAATAAAGAAGGAATACAAAAGTTAGGTGCTAAAGGTATTGTTGAAATAGATAATCAATTAAAAATAATATTTGGACCTAATTCAAAACAATTAAAAAAATATA
>CAYVZW010000110.1:0-2873 GCA_964456325.1 uncultured Clostridium sp.
CCGCTGCTACTCTTCTTGATAAAGCTTGTTCTTCATCTAACGATAATAGACTTATTCTACCTATTTCTTTTAAATACATTCTTACATTATGATTAACTGACATATGCTTACTTTCATCAGGTACGTCATCTACTATAATTTCTTCTTTTTGATCAATTGCTGTTCCTCCAGTTTCATCATCTTCACTTCTCACTTCAATACTATTTTCAGTAAGAGTATTATATAACTTATCTAATGCATTCGCATCTAATTCTAAGTCACTTGTTTTCTTAACTATTTGTTCATAAGTTAAATATCCTTGTTTCTTTCCTTCAACTACTAATTCCTCAACTCTTTCATCAAAAGTTTTAATATTGTTTACCATTCTAACACTTCCTTCTTAATATTTTCTATTTTTTTGGCTATTTCTATTTTCTTATTTATATCCAATGTTTCAGACATTTCTTTTTTTAATGATTCAACTCTTTTTTCAACTCTGTATTCTTTAATAGTTTTAACGTAATCATCTAATTCTTCATCTGTATATTCATCATTATTAGGATATTTCATTATATAATTTAATGTATTATTTAACTCATCATCATCTCTTACATAATCTAAGAAATCACTATAATTAAAGTAACCATAATCATTTCTAAATTCTATTATTTTATATGCCACGTGAGACATATTATCATGTATTAAACTTCCAATATGATTTTCAAATGTATTAATTACTTCTTCATTATTAAGCATTAAATACAATATTCTTATTTCACTTATATCATATTTATTAAGTCTAACTTTTTTAACTTTTTCTACTTTTTCAGTCTTCTTTTTCACTGATGAAACAAGTTTACTTTTTATAATCGACTCATCTATATCAAATTCATTTGATAACTCTTTTATTTTTAATTCTTTTAATATATCATCACTCAGTTCATTTATTGAAACTATTGCTTCATTTATAAATTTACTTATTTCAGTAGTATCTTTCATATTCTTCTTATCTTTAAGATATTTAAGTTTAAAGTCTATAAAAGGTATTCTATTATTATATGATATATCAAATGATTCTTTTCCTTTATTAACAATGTATTCATCACTATCTTTATAATCATCAAATATTATAACAGACGTATCTATTCCATTCTTAATAAGTAAATCTCCAATTGATAATGTATTTGTTTTACCAGCATCATCTTGATCTAAATTTAGTACTACTTTGCATTTGTATTTCATTATCTTTTCTAAATGATAATTAGTAAATGCAGTACCCATTAGTGCGATTACATTATTATATCCAATACTCCACATTCTTATTGTATCCATAAAACCTTCAGTTATTATTATTTCATGTTTATTAATTATGTTGGTTTTAGCATTGTTGAGATTATATAAAGTATTGCTTTTAATGAATAACTTAGTTTCTTTCGTATTATAGTATTTAGGTAACTCATCATTGTTTTTATCTTTTTGTAAATATTTTCTACCACTAAATCCAATTACATTAGCGTTTTCATCTAATATTGGGAATATAATTCTATTTTGAAATGAATCATATTCTTTATCATTAACTACTTTTATAATATCAGATTCTATCAAATCAGATTCTTTATATTTTTTTGTAAGCAATGTTGATAATTTATTACCACTAAGAGCAAGTCCAATTCCAAAACTATTTATTAATTCCTTTGTTAATCCTCTATCCGTTAAGTATTTCATTGCTTCTTTACCTTCGGAAGATAACAAATTATTTTTAAAATAATTATTAACTGTTGTATTTATGTCATATAATGTTTTAAAGTTTTGATTGATTTTTTTAGGAACACCGATATTAACTTTTATTCCAACTCTATCAGCTAACTTTTGTAGAGCTTCAGCATAAGTACAATTTTCAATCTTTTGAACAAAAGTAATTATATTTCCACTCTCACCACAAGAAAAGCATTTATATATTTGTTTATCCTTTGAAACACTTAATGATTCATGATGATCATTATGAAAAGGACATAGTGCTTTATTCTTATCATTAAGTTCAATATAACTACCAATAACATCAACAATATCATTTTGAGATTTAATCTCATCTATTGTCTCTTTACTAACAAAAGCCATATTTCCCCTCCATTAATATATATACGCCGTAAAAATTAAAAACACTTCAAAAAAACTAAAAAAGTTTCTTTTTTTACTTTTTTGGAGTCATTTTTCTTTCATATTGACTAGATACTAGACCTTCTTTTACAATATAATTATACATACTTTCATTAGCTGCACAGTACTTTTCCATACCGTCATTCAATTCAAAATTATTAATATCCGGAAGACATTCCTTGTTACTATCTTTTAATTGCATAAGTGTCACCATAAGTATCTTTTTACAATTTTCTAAAAGTGTATCTACGTTTTTAGAGAATTCTTCTTCACTATTTGATAACTCGAAAAAAGAATTTAATACTTCATCTGTAGCCTCATTACTTTTAGTTAATGCTACAAAATCCAACACAAATTTGCTTCTAAGTTCAGGATTTGTTAATAAATTACCCAATGCAATTATTGCAGTAAAAAGATTATCATCATTTTTAATTGAATCTATTAATAAGTTAGCAAATGGATAAGCAATATTTGTATCAACATCAAAATATACATTTTCTTTAGCTCTAGTGATTGCAGAAAACATCTCAAGTATTCTTTTTGCTATATCTAAATCATGCTTGTTACTTGGAAATAAGACTGATATTATTGAATCTTCATGAACACAACTAGAATATTCATTAATAGTTATTTTATTATCTAATAGAAATTGACATAATTCTTGCTTATACTTTTCTTTTTCTTCTTCAAATCTACTTTTCATATATCCCCCTAAATATGACTAATATTATATCACT
>CAYVZW010000111.1:0-2831 GCA_964456325.1 uncultured Clostridium sp.
AACTTATTTCCGTTTTTTTATTAAAAACGGAAATTCAAATTAAAATTAACAATTATGGATGTAACGAATAATCACTATTGATTTTCTTTATTATTTAGAGTAATATATAACTTTAGGAGTATATATGGAAAAACATCATATAATAGATATGCACACTCATTCGACTGCTTCAGATGGAGATATGAATCCAAATGAGCTTCTTTCTTATGCTAAAGAAAAAGGAATAGAAATTATGTCATTGACAGATCACGATACCTTATTAGGTGATAAAAGTTTGACAACTGAAGATAAAAGTGATCTGACATTTATTAATGGAATTGAATTATCAGCTAAAGTTAAATATGGAAGAATGCATATTTTGGGGTATGATATAGATTTAAATAGTCATAGATTAAATGAATCCATGGAAGAATTACATGATAATAGTGTTTATGCTGTAATATCATACCTAAATCAATTAAAAATAGATTACGGAATAGAATTTAGTGAAAAAGATGTCATTGATTTATTAACAACAAATAAAAATATTGGAAGGCCAGATATTGCAAAACTTTGTATAAATTATGGATATGCATCTAATGTTCAAGAAGCATTTGATAAATATTTAATAGACATATATGCTAAAACAAGAAACAATAATAAGGGAATCAAACCACAAGAATGTATAGATCTTATTCAAAGCGCAGGAGGTATTCCAGTAATTGCTCACCCTCATTCATTACTTCAAAGTAAAATAGAACTAATTAATACTATGAGAGAATTAAAAGGATATGGTTTAAAAGGAATAGAAGTTTTTCATTCACATCATGATAAAGAGCAAAGAAAAGAGTATATGAAAATAGCAATAGGATTAAACTTATTAATAAGTGGGGGAACAGATTTTCATGGATTTTCAGTAAAGCCTGAAATTGATATTGGCAGTGGAATAGACAATAATATAGATATAAAGAAATTAACATTACTAGATTATATTAATCATAGAAAGTAATGTTTTCTTTTGTAATATTTACAGCATTGTATAAAACACTACTTGACAAAACACAGTACCTATGATAATATTGTAGTGAGGTGAGGAAGTGGATACACAATTTAAAAAAGGAGTTATGGAACTACTAGTCCTATTATTCGTATCTAAAAAGGATAGATATGGATATGAACTTGTAGAAGAAGTAAGCAAAGTGGTTAATGTAAATGAAGGTACAATTTATCCAATACTCAAAAGATTAACAAATGAAAGATACTTTGAAACTTATCTTAAAGAGTCAAAAGAAGGACCTTCAAGGAAGTATTATCATCTTACTGTGCTTGGTGAGAGAAGATTAGATGTAGTGATGAGTGAATGGAAGAAATTTGAAAAAAGTGTTAACAAATTTATAAAGGAGAGTGAATAATATGACAAAAGAAGAATTTCTAAAAAGATTAAAAAGCAAATTATCAATATTAGATGAAAGTGAAGTAATAGATATACTTGATGAGTATAGTGAACATATTGATGAAAAAATTAAAGATGGATCTAGCGAAAAAGAAGCGATAAAAGAATTTGGAGACTTTAATGAACTAGCTAGTGATATTTTAAGCGCATACAAAGTGAATAAAAATTATAGTGAAGACAAAGTCAATTCTTTTATTGATGATGTAATTAAAACATCTAAAGAAGCATTCAATAAGGCAGTTAAAATACTATCTCATGGTACATTTTCGGACATTTTAAAATTGGCTATTTATATAATTATTATTCTATTAATAATAGCTGTGCTTAGAATACCATTTGAACTACTTGAAGGAGTACTTAATAGAGCGTTTAATGTACTGCCAAATTATTTAGAAGATTTCTTTGATATTGTGTTATCTGTTGTTATAAATTTTTCATATATATTAGTGGGTGCTGTATTCTTTGTGAAAATGTTAAAAGAAAAACTACTTGATAGTTATGAAGAAGAAACTGAAGTAGTAAAAGAGACTGAAACTAAAAAGAAAACGAAGAACTCAAATAAAAAGGATGATGTTATTGTTGAAAAACAAGTAGAAAAGAAAATAGTATATAAGAATAGTAGAACATTTTTAGATTCAGTTGGAGACTTAATATTAATAATAATTAAAGTATTAGTATCCTTTATTCTTATACCATCAATAATCGGAATTGTATTTTCTTCAGTAGGAATAGCTTCGTTAATATTGTTTGCATTTAAGTATTATTTCTTTATTGGACCAATAATTGTATGCATTGGATTATTAACTGGATGTATTTGGTTAACTGAGTTAATATTTAGATTTATAGCAAATAAAAGTGGATCATTTATGAAATCATTTATTACTTTTGTAGTAGCATTAGTACTTTGTGGCATTGGAATTGGTGTTACATTAATTGAATTTAGTAATTTAGATTATACAAGTAGTAAAGTAGAAACTAAAATAACTGAAACATATAATTTTAATGTTAATAATATTTCTGAAGTTACTTGTTCAAGTTGTAAAAATATTAATAAGATAATAGATAGTGAAGTAGAAGATGGTATATATACTATAAATGTTTACTCTACAGAGTTTCAAATGCCTCATTATGAAGTTGAAGGAGATAATAATGAAAAAATATATTTCTATTATCACACAAATGATGCTTTAGTATTTAAAAGTATATTTGAAGATATCAAAGAAGGAAAGATTATGGATTATGAAAATACTGACAATTCTTTATCTTTAGAAATAATAGGAAATGAAAATACTTTAAACAAAATATTAACAAATAAACAAGTATGGGAGTGAAAAACCATACTTTTATGTTATAATGTCTAGCAAGTTATAGAAGTTTTTGCGAATGCAAAAAGTTTTAT
>CAYVZW010000112.1:0-2665 GCA_964456325.1 uncultured Clostridium sp.
CAACATTTAAGCAAATATTTAGATCTTCTAATAAGGATTTAAGAATAAGAATATTATTTACACTTGGTGTGTTATTTGTATTCGCCCTTGGTAACTCTATAACTGTTCCAGGAATGAATGTAATAACAGGAAATATAGGCTTTTTAGAATTATTTAATGCTATGAGTGGAGGAGGGTTAAAACAATTCTCAATATTCGCTCTTGGTGTTATGCCTTATATCTCAGCATCAATTGTAATACAAATTCTTCAAATGGATATTATTCCTTACTTCTCTGAATTGAAAGAAATGGGAGAAGAAGGAAGAAGAAAGATAAATAAAATTACTAGATATGTTGGTTTAGCAGTTGCATTTATCCAAGGTTTCTTCTATCCAATGCTATTCTTTGGAAAAAGTGCTTATTCTGTAACGGAATGTTTACAAATTTCAGTTATATTAACTGCTGGTACTGCATTCTTGTTATGGTTAGGAGATCAAATTACAGAAAAAGGTATAGGAAATGGGGTTTCTTTACTAATTATGGCTGGTATTGTTAATACATTACCAAATATGTTTGTAAAAGCTTTCAATGAATTAATACCGGACGCTAGTAGTGCATTGATAGGTTGGTTAAGTTTTGGAGTATTCATATTATTATACTTAGCTATTATAGTTGGTGTAGTATGGATGCAAGAAGCTGAAAGAAGAATACCAATTCAATATTCAAATAGGAGTGCATCTTCTTATGGTGGACAACAAACATTCTTACCATTAAGATTGAACTCTGCTGGAGTTATGCCTGTTATTATCGCAAGTGTTATTATGGGTATACCTTCAATAATTTCTTACTTTTCAGCAAGTGCTAAGCCGTTTATAGATACATATTTATCTACAGCTAAGCCAGTTGGATTCTCAATATATATTGTACTTGTATTTATATTTACTTATGTATATACATTTATGACTATTAATCCAAATGAATTAAGCAAGAATTTAAATAATAATGGGGGCTATATTCCTGGCATTAGACCTGGAAAAGAAACTAAAGAATATATATCAAAAGTATTAAGTAGAATTACATTTATGGGAGCAATCTTCATTTGTGTAATTGCTGCATTACCAACTGTATTCACTTCTCTAACTGGATTATCTGATTCAATTAGATTAGGTGGAACATCAATATTGATTGTAGTTGGAGTAGTAGTTGAAACTTATAAGCAATTAGAAAGTTCTGTTGCTTCAAGAAATTATAATAATAGGAGATAATATATGAATTTAATTTTAATAGCGCCACCTGCTGCTGGTAAAGGTACAATGGCAACTATGCTTAATGAAAAGTATGGATTAATATGTATTTCAGCAGGAGAACTTCTAAGAGGAGTAGATCCAAATTCTGAATTAGGAATAAGGATTAGAGATATGCAATCTCGTAGAGAATTAGTTAGTGATGACATCACAAATAAATTAATGAAAGAAAGATTAATGAAAGATGATGTTAAAACTGGATTCATACTAGATGGATATCCAAGAAGAATGGCACAAGTAGATGCAATAGAAGATATATGCAAAGAGTTAAATCTTCATATAGATTATGCAGTACTACTAAATGTTGATTATGAAACTGCTCTTAAAAGAACGTTAGGTAGACAAATTTGCCCTAAGTGTAAGAAAACATACAATAGACTTACAGGAGTTAATCCTCCTAAAGTAGAAGGTATGTGTGATGATTGTCATGAAAAGTTAATTACTAGAAATGATGATAATGAAGAAACACTTAAAAAAGGATTTGATACCTATAATAATAATGCTTTAGAAGTAGTTGAGTATTATAGAAAGAAAGGTAACTTAATTGAACTTAATGCAAATGGGGATGCAATATCAACATTTAATGAGTTCGTAAGTAAGACAGGAAAATTAAATGATTAGTATTAAAAGTGATGAAGAAATTGATCTTATGAGAAAATCCGGTAAAATAACATATGATTTGTTAATGAACCTTAAGGATTTTATTAGAGTAGGAGTTTCTACAAAAGAGATTGATAAGTATGTATATGACTATATAACTAGTCATGATGCTACACCTTCATTCCTTAATTATGAAGGGTATCCCGCTAGTGCATGCGTTAGTATAAATGAAGTAGTTGTACACGGGATCCCAGATAATACTAAATTAAAGGACGGAGATATAGTTTCAGTAGATGTTGGTGCTATATACAAAGGTTACAATTCTGATACTGCTTATACTTACACAGTAGGTAAAGTAGATAAGAAAGTAATAAAACTTGTAGAGGATACAAGAAAGGCCTTATATAATGGGCTTAAAGAAGTCAAAGCAGGAGTTAAATTAAACAAAGTGTGCACTGCTATTGGCAAAGTAGCTAAAGAGAATGGTTATGGAGTATTTACATGTCTTACCGGACATGGTGTAGGACGTGAACTTCATGAAGATCCATATATTCCAAACTATAGTAATCATGAGAGTGAAGGAATAATACTTGAAGAAGGTATGACTTTAGCAATTGAACCTATGTTTAGTTTAGGTACAAAGGAAGTGTGGCTACTAGATGATGATTGGACAATAGTAACAAGAGATAAAAGTCCAGCAGCACATTTTGAACACACAATTCTCGTAACCAAAGATGGATATGAGATATTAACAGGAGAGTGAACATGGCCAAAGAAAAAGA
>CAYVZW010000113.1:0-2612 GCA_964456325.1 uncultured Clostridium sp.
GTCCTAATTTATCTATTGGTTTATGTATTCCTGGAGTATCTACAAATACTATTTGCATATCTTCTTCAGTATATATTCCTTGTATTAAATTTCTTGTTGTTTGTGGTTTTTCTGAAATTATTGCTATCTTTTCATCAACTATTGAATTTAACAATGTTGATTTACCTGTATTTGGTCTTCCTATTATGCTTACAAATCCACTTTTCACTTATATCCTCCTTAAAATAATTCTATTAGTTTTGGTAAAAATATTATTAACCCTTCTATTATTGATACTACTGCTAAAACAAGTACTGCAGCAGCTGATGTATCTTTTGCCACTTTAGCAAGTGGATGATATTCTTCAGTAACTAAATCCACTACTGCTTCAATTGCTGTATTAATAAGTTCAAATGATATTACTAACCCCACTGTTATAGCAAGAATAGCCCACTCCACTATTGAAACTTTTAATAATATTCCTGCAATTATAACAATTACTGCAATACCAATATCTACTGCTAAATTTTGTTCATTTTTATATGCATATCTAAGTCCACTAAATGGATACTTAAAACTATTTATAAATTTCTTTATTCCTTTTTCATTTTTTCTTTCATCTCTTGATATCATATTCATTTAATATCTCCTCCTCAAGGGCTCTCATTACTTTCTTATCGCTTTCTTCTATATGATCATATCCAAGTAAATGTAATAGTCCATGTATACTTAAATAACAAAGTTCTCTTTCATCACTATGTCCATATTCTTCAGCTTGTTCTAAACATCTATCATATGATATATATATTTCTCCTAAGAATCTTATATTATCATATTTTATATTATCACTTTCTTCAAATGCAAAAGATATTACATCTGTAACAGCATCTTTTTTTCTATATTCTCTATTTATTTCTCTAATTCTATCATTATCAACAATTACTATATTGAATAGTGGTCCTTCTACTTTAAGCTTTTTACATGCAAATTTACATATATTATCTACATTTTCAAAATCAATATCATAATCAGTTGTATTAAATATATATTCTTCCATACATCCCCCTTAAAACAATTTGTAAGTATATAATACTATAAAAACAAGAATAATAATAGATATAATGTTCTTAATCCAATCTTTTCTTAAGAATTCAGGTAAATGTTTACCTATTGCTTTTAATGCAACATATATTAAGAATCCTATTATTCCACCAGTTACATTAAGTATTATATCATCTATATCAAAACTTCTTCCAATAAAATGCTGTACTGTTTCTATAGTAGCACTGCATAATAATGTAATTATTGTGATACCACCTAGCCCTTTAAGTTTACAATATTTGGATGCAAAATAACCCAGTGGAACAAATAAAAGCATATTACCAAGAACTTGTTTATAAAATTCAGTAGTTCCTACATCATATCTTAATATTTCTCTAAATGGCATCCAGTTTGTTCCTCCACCTGCTATATCTTGACTTGTAACAAGTTGGAATAGAATAAGTACATATGCTAAAAATAATAAATCAAAGATTTCTTCATATAAAACAAACTTTCTTTCACTTTTAGTAAGATAAGCCACTCTTAAAATAATAACAATGGCAAGCACTATTACTAAAGTTGGCCAAGACATAAGAATAACATCTTTTAAAGCTTCATTGATCATTATTAACCTCTTCTATTTCTTTTATACTTGTTATATTCTCATAAACTTTATAAAATACTTCTAATATCATTTTACTACTAAATACCTCTTTTTTCAAAACTTTTTTATACATTATATACTCATCATCATCAAGTGTCTTTTTAATACTCTCTTCTGCTCTTTTTAAAGCTTCATTATATGCTTCTTTTTCAGTTATTTTAAATGTCTTATATTCATATAAACTCATCTTTTCTTTATATACATCAAATGGTAAATATGGTTTATCTAATATAACTGTTTTTTCACTCATCACATTATCACTATCATATTTACCTAATATAGTCATTTCTTTATCAAACATTTTTATATAATATCTATTTATAACTTTACCTGTACTAACATATTCTGTATATGTAAATGGAATCATTACTGTAGTTGTATACCATACTTCAGCATATACTATTCCTTTTGCATTAACTCTATTAACAAGTTTATCTCCTTTATATATATCCCCTGTTATTATTACTTCACCTTTTTTTACATAATCATTTATATCTTTTACTTTAACACCATTTATTAAACTTATATACATTATTAATCCATCTTTAGATGCCACTATATTAGATGGATAGTTATCATTTAATACTTCACTTCCTTTAACTCTCTTTGTAACTTCAATAACATAATTACATCCATCTTCTATTATTTCAATCCATTCTATATTATCTTTATTTTCATTTAAAATTTTATCTTTAATCTTTTTTATTTCATTAAATGATCTTTTCTTTTTATATTTAGTAATTCCATTTGATATTAAAGACTTATTTATTTTATTTAATAAATCATTATCATTAGTATTTATTTGTACACTAAATATTGTATTAGTAAGTAATAGCAAAACACAAAGTCCACAAAATAATCCAATTAAAACATAGACATTGTATTTAATAAAATTAATAATACCATTAATGCCATAATATCTTATTAT
>CAYVZW010000114.1:0-2584 GCA_964456325.1 uncultured Clostridium sp.
TTTTAAAACTAAAATTTCTTACTTTTGTTTTATTATCCTTAAAGAATATTAAACATATTACACCAATAAAAGCAAGGCAAGCACTTATTAACCATAAAGAACTATAATCTTTCATAGTACCTTTAGTAAATATATATTGAACTGGTGCCATAATAAACTCAGCAAATAAAGGTGCTATAGAAAGAATAGAAACTGATTTTATAGCTTCAACTTTATCAAATGTTTCAGAAAACATTACATTAAACATACTTATTAAAGAAGCACCTACTCCTAAAGCAAGAGACGAAACAAGCATTGAAGTATAGTTAGGATTAAAATAAACTACAATACTACTTATTCCAATAAATAACAAAGATAACATTACAAAGAATTTTCTTGATTTAAAGAAATCACTTAATGCAAATATAGGCAATCTTACAAATATAGATATTAATCCATAAGCAGCCACTACTGAAACAGCTAATGTTTCATCTAAACCAAGACCTCCTAGAGACACATCTCCCATAACATATATTTTTCTATAGCTTCTAATAATTACTATAGATGACCAAAATACTACAAATATAATAAATACAAATAATTGATATTTAGTAAGTTTATATTTTTTATATAGAAACAAAAAAATAATAAATGTTACCAAAGCAACTAATGTGGAAATAATATATTTTGAATTTAATAAAAAGTTTGTCATAATAGCCTTCTTTCAAACAATAATATATTAACACTATTCATTTTTTTATTCAATATACATATTATTTTTTAGGAGATAATATGTTTCAATATAAACAAAATTATAGAATTAAATTAGTAATAATAATTTCAATATTAATCTTTTTAATTGTTTTATTAAAGATATTTTATATTCAAGTTATCGAATATGATAAGATAAATTCCTTAGCTGATGAATTATGGAGTAGAAATTTACCTGTACGAGCTGATAGAGGAAAAATAATAGATAGAAATGGTAAAGTAATTGTTGATAATAAAACAACTGCTGCTTTAGTAGTTGTTCCCTCTCAAATAAAAGATAAAGAAGATGCTTCAATTAAGATAAGTGAAGTATTAGGTGTTTCTAAAGAAGAAATATATAAACATTTAACAAAGAAAACATCAATTGAGAGAATACATCCAGAAGGGAGAAATTTATCTAGTGATACAGCTGACGCAATAAATAATTTAAATATAGATGGAGTTTATTTATTAAAAGAAAGTAAACGAGACTATATCTATAATGAAGTTTTATCACATGTTATAGGATATACAGGAATAGATAATCAAGGACTTAGTGGAATTGAACTTAAATATGATAATATATTAACAGGAAAAGATGGCAGTATAAAATATTATTCAGATGGTAAAGGAAATAGATTATCTTTATCAGAAAAATATGATGTTCCAGTTAATGGAGATGATATCTAGCTTACAATTGATTTAGATATACAACTTACTTTAGAAAATGAACTAAATAATGCAATGACAAAATATAATGCAGAAGGCGCTATAGGGATTGTAATGAATCCAAATACAGGAGAAATACTAGCGATGTCTTCAAAACCCGATTTTAACCCTGAAAATTATCAAAACTATAGTGAAGAAGTAATTAATCGTAATTTAGCTATTTGGTCTAATTTCGAACCAGGAAGTACCTTTAAAATAGTTACACTAGCTGCTGCTATAAATGAAGGAAAAGTAAATATATTTGAAGATAGATATTATGATAGTGGAAGTATAAAAGTAGCTAATGCTACTCTTCACTGTTGGAAAAGAAAAGGTCATGGTAGTGAAACATTTTTACAAGTTGTTGAAAACTCATGCAATCCAGGATTTGTTGTATTAGGACAAAGGTTAGGAAAAGAAACATTATTTAATTATATCACTAAATTAGGATTTGGTTCAAAAACAGGAATTGATTTAAATGGTGAAGCAACAGGTATATTGTTTAAATTAGATAATGTTGGTCCTGTTGAACTAGCAACTACTTCTTTTGGACAAGGAGTTAGTGTTACTGCTATACAACAAGTTTCTTCCCTTGCTGCAGTTATTAATGGTGGGGATTATTACACACCTTATATTGTTAAAAGTGTTGGTAATAAAGAAAATACACCTACTCTAAAAACAAAAGATATTATAACAGATGAAACAAGTGAATTAGTTAGATATGCTCTTGAAAGTGTAGTTGCTAACGGTAGTGGTAGAAATGCATATATTGAAAACTATAGAGTCGGAGGTAAAACAGGTACAGCTCAAAAAGTTGGTGCAAATGGACAATATATGGATGGTAATTATATTCTCTCATTTATTGGTTTTATGCCTGCAGATAATCCACAGTTTGTTATTTATATTGCACTTAATCATCCACAAGGAGTCACTCAATATGGAGGTGTGGTAGCAGCCCCTATAGCAAGTGCAGTATTTAAAGAAATAATATCACTTTATAATTTAGAAAAAGATTATAACGGAATACCAAAATCATATAGATGGGATGACGTTAAATATGTAACTATTCCAGAAATATTAGGTAAATCAAAAAAAGAAGTAACAAATACTTTAAAAAGTTTGTACTTCAATATTGAATATTCAGGAA
>CAYVZW010000115.1:0-2571 GCA_964456325.1 uncultured Clostridium sp.
AGCAATTTTACCTGCATTTTTTGTTGCTTGTCTTTGAGAATCATTAAAGTATGCTGGAACTGTTATAACAGCCTTTGATACTTCTCCTCCTAAATAAGCTTCTGCTGTTTGTTTTAAATTCATAAGAATTTTTGCACTTATTTCTTCTGGTGTATATTTTTTTCCTTCTGCTTCTACTTTTTTGTCAGTTCCCATTAGTCTTTTTATTGAACTTATAACATTTGTTGAAGTTTGAGCTTCACGTTTTGCAACATCTCCAACTCTAACTTCTCCATTTTTAAAACTTACTACTGAAGGTGTAGTTCTATTTCCTTCAGCATTAGGGATTACTTTTGGTTCCCCACCTTCAAGTACAGCAACACAACTGTTTGTTGTACCTAAATCTATACCTATAACTTTATTTACTTTTGACATATTATTATCTCCTTTCCTTATTTATTAACCTTAACCATTGCTGGTCTTAATAATTTGTCTTTGTACATATAACCTTTTGTTAGTACTTCAAGCACTACATTTTCAGGTTTATTCGCATCATGTTCAGTAAGAACAGCATCCGCAACATATGGATCAAATTCTTTGCCTAAGCAATCTATTTCTTTAACTTCATAATTATCTAGAACACCAGTTAGATTTCCAAGTATCATTTTAAAACCACTTAAGAATTTACTAACTTCATCACTTAAATCATTATCATCCATTAAAATAGCTCTTTCAAGATTATCTTTAATAGCAAGTATTTGCTTAATAAAGTCTTCACCTTCATACTTAAGCATTCTACTAACTTCACTTTGAGTTCTTGTTTTAAAGTTTAAATACTCAGCTTGTAATCTAATGTATCTATCCTCTAAATCATGATTCTTTGTTGCAAGTAACTGTATCATTGTTTCAGGGTCTACTGAGCCACCACAACCTCCACAGCTTTCGCAACTTACTGTACATGCATCATTTTCTTCTTCACATTCGCAAGAGTCACATGTGCATTCTTCTCCATCCATGCAACCACAATCACAATTTTCATCACAATTGCATTCTTTTTCTTTAACTTCTTTTTCTTTCATTTCTTCTTTTTTATTATCTTTCTTTTTCATAATTTCCTTTCAATTTCTAGCATTTATAAGACCTATGATACTATTCATAGTTTCTTCTTTTGTATCAACAACAAGTACTCCTTCTTTTAGTTTCTTATCTAATTTCTTTAATAATTTATCCATCTTCCCTAAGTTCTTATCATTAGGGTTTTCTTTAACTTCAGAAAAAGTTTCTTTTAGTTTAATACTTATATGTATTATATCTTGATAATTCTCCCTCAAGACAGATCTCCTTTCTTTTCAATATGATCTTTTATATATTCAAGCATATTTACTACTCTTTCATATTCCATCCTTTTAGGGCCAATAACAGCAAGTGTACCTTCTTTACCACCAGCATGATATTTAGTTTTAACAATTGTTACATTGTCATCAAATTCACTTTCACTACCAATATATACTTTAACCTCATCGTTAGTCTCTTCAATTTTATTCACTATATCTTTGCTTTCAAATTTACTTATGATATTTTTAACATCATCGACTGTATTGAATTCAGGTTGTTTTAATATATTAGTTTTACCACTAAACTTAACATTCTGTTCACTTGTGAAATTAGATAGTGCATTATAGAATGCATTATATACCATTTCATAATTCTTAACATAATTACGAATTACAGGTTTAATTTCAAATTCAAGTTTACTTGGTACGTCATCAATTGGAGTACCAATAAGCATCTTATTTAATAATTCAGTTGTTTTAGCTATTTCAGTTAAATCAACATTTTCATCAAAAGATATATTCTTATTCTCAACATGTCCTTTATCAGTAATAACTATCGCTACAAGTTGTCTATTACTTACAGGTATTACTTCAACTTTAGTTAACTTATTTTCTAATGATTCGTGTCCTAATATAACTGATGTATAATTAGTTATATCACTTATTATTTCTAAGCTTTTACTAATCGCATCATTAATATCAAGTTCATTATTAGCAAAAATAGTTTGAAGTTTAAGCATATCTTCTCCGCTTATTTTCTTTGGCTCCATTAAATTGTCTACATAATATCTATATCCTGTTTCAGATGGAATCCTTCCTGAAGAGATATGAGTTTTTTCTAGATAACCAATATCTTCAAGCTCAGCCATATCATTTCTAACAGTTGCTGAACTACACTTAAACTTTTTGCATAAAGATTTGCTTCCAACTGGTCTAGCAGTTTTAATATATTCTTCAACAATACATTTAAGAATATTCTTTTGTCTAGTTCCTATCATTTCTCCTCCTATTTAGCACTCCTTTTTCATAAGTGCTAACACTATTATAATATTATGCTTTAGCAATGTCAATATATGAGTGCTAATTTTTTCATATTTTTCACTTTTTAAAAAATATGTTAAATAAAAACGAGGAAATTCGTTCAATATCGCCCAAAAATGGTGAACAAAGAACTTTTGAACTTCCTCGCAGTATCAATAATTTATCACTTTTTAATTTGAATATATAGTATACTAATTCTAATAAAGCAAAAAAAAAT
>CAYVZW010000116.1:0-2564 GCA_964456325.1 uncultured Clostridium sp.
AAAATGAAGTTTATTTTACAACACGGAACTGAACTTGGTATTACTGAATTTGTAGTAGTGATGTATAGTCATTGTAAATATAAATTAAACAAAAAAGATTTTGATAAAAAAATTCTTAGATGGTCTAAAATAGTGAAAGAAGCTAGTGAACAAACATATAGAATAGAGAAACCTTTAATAGAAAAAATAATAGATATTAAAGACATAGATGACTCTTCAAGTGTAAAACTAGTGTGTTCACTTGACAAAGATAATGTAAAACATATTAATGAGATATTAACAACAAATAATTGTAGTGATACAATAAGTATATCATTTGGACCAGAAGGTGGTCTAACTGAAAAAGAAGAAGATATACTAACTAAAAAAGGGTTTAATAAGGTATCACTTGGGAACAACGTTCTTAGAACTGAAACAGTTCCACTTTTCATAGCGAGTGTTAGATCTTATTTGAATGGGTGTGACTAATATGGAAAAAATTAGAGATTTCATTGATGTGTTTGTTACTGAAGATTACTTTATAATATTTTTAATTATTATGGTAATGATTTTGATTGTTTTAGTGATGGCTCTTATTAAAACAAGGAATCAATATGTTAAGGAGTTTAATTATAAAAGTGATGATGGTGATTTACTGGACAGTTTAAAGTCAAATGTTTCTAATGAAGAATTACCTCCAATAGATAGAAGTCTTAATATTGATATTCCAAAACAAACATATGACAGTATAATAGATGATTATGAAAGTAGTGAAGAAGAAAATGCTGTAATATCAACAGATGAACTTGAAAAAAAGTCTCAAGAGAGAATGGAAGCATTAGGTGTAACAGATAATAAAGCAATGATTGACAAGTATGAAGAAGAACAAGAAAAGAAAGCAATTATTAGTTATGAGCAATTATTAAAGAATGCATCTAACATTACAATAACATATACAGAAGAGAAGACTCCTGAAGGTGGACCAAAAGTTAATAAAATAGAAGTACAAGAAAAAGCAGTAAGTGAAGCACAAAGTTATATTGAAGAAGAACAATTTCTTAAAATATTAAAGGAATTTAGATTGTCTTTGCCGAATGTTGGGGGTAGTGGGTAATGAATAGAACATTTATAATTAAAACGTTAGGATGTAAAGTAAATTCTTATGAAAGTGAATTCATAAGAAATTTATTTTTAAGTAGGAATTATATTGAAGTTGATAATAATGCTGACATAGCAGTTATTAATACTTGTACAGTAACTAATACAGCAGATAATAAAAGTAAAAAAACAATTAATAATATTAGAAAAGATAATAAGAATGCTATAGTGATTGCGGTGGGATGTTTTACAGAGTATAGAAAAGACAATATTAATGACTTAATAGATGCTGACATTATTCTTGGAAATAAAGACAAATCAAAAATACTTAATTATATTGATAAATATGATAAAGATCATAAAAGAATAGTTAAATTTTATGATAGCTTTAATGATGAATTTGAAGACATGGAAATTAAATCTTATGCACATCATCATAGAGCATTTGTTAAAATAGAAGATGGATGTAATAACTTTTGTAGTTATTGCATTATTCCATTTGTAAGAGGAAGAGTTAGAAGCAAAGAATTTAATAAATGTATAATGGAATTTAATGATTTAGCATTAAAGGGACATAAAGAGGTTGTACTTAGTGGAATACATACTGGACAATATGAAAGTAATGGAAAACATTTATCTGATTTAATAGAAGAAATATCAAAAATAGATGAGATTAAAAGAATAAGATTATCTTCAGTAGAAATAGTTGAATTAAATGATAATATGATGAATGTTATAGAAAATAATTCTAAGTTTGTATCTCATATTCATATTCCATTACAAAGTGGAAGTGATACAATATTGAAACTTATGAATAGAAGATATGATACTAATTATTTTCTTGATAAGGTAAATATAATAAGAAAACTTAAACCAAATATATCATTAACTACAGATGTAATAGTTGGATTTCCTGGTGAAACAAAAGAACTATTTAATGAAACAATTGAATTTTGCAAAAAAGTAAAGTTTTCTAAGATACATGTATTTCCATATTCTGATAGGAATGGAACTGTAGCGTCAAGAATGAGTGATAAAATCCCTAATGAAATAAAAAAGGATAGGGTACATAGATTAATTAATTTATCAAATCAATTAGAAAAAGAATATTTTGAATCATTTATAAATCATAATGTTAGTGTACTTATTGAAGAATATAAGGATGGATATTATTTAGGCTTAACTGACAATTATATTCCGTTAAAATTACAAGGCAATTATGAATTAAATACAATTTATGAAGTTGTTTTAAATGAAGAATATATTAATTATGAAGGAAATAGGACATAATTTTATCAAAACAGTTGATAAAAACATGATTTTATGATATCATATTTATGCTTTATTGATGAAGCAACTATTATGGCGATGTAGCTCAGTTGGCTAGAGCACACGGTTCATACCCGTGGTGTCGAGGGTCCGAATCCCCCCGTCGCTACCAAATATGAGGAACTTGCTACCCCCTATGATTAGTAATAATTATAATG
>CAYVZW010000117.1:0-2541 GCA_964456325.1 uncultured Clostridium sp.
TATAATTAATTATATGAATACTATTATTGTTAATAATTATCTCATAACTTTTTTTTATTTCATTAATTATATTCATAATAAAGTTTATTAAATATTAAAAGAAATAATACGTCAATATTATTTCTTATTAATTAACAATAATCTTGTTCAAGAGATCTTTTTATAGTTGAACCAATTTTTCTTCCTAAATCAAGAATAAATTTTAATACATTAGCTACTGCATTTATTATTGTTCCTGATACTCCGCCATAAATTAGTTTTAATTCATCTTCTTTAATCATCACATGCTATAGGTCTTTGATATCCATCTATTATTCCAACTATAAATGTAATCGCAGCCACTACTGCGCCCAAAATTCCATAATTAATCCCACCGCCTTTTATTAGGTATAGTTCTTCATCTTTTATCATAACCTTATCCTTTCTAGATAATATTTGTTATCAAATAAACTTATTATTTCTTTCTTATGTGAAACATATATTATAGTTTTATCTTTATAACAATTTATTATCTTATTTAGTATCTCTTTTTCTTCTTTAAATCCCACTTCACTTAATGCTTCATCTAATATTATGTAATTTGATTTTTTTAAAAGTGATCTTGCCAGTACAATCTTTTGACGTTCTCCACCACTTACATTAAATCCATTATCTTCAATCATAAAATTATTTCTAAGTGCTTTTGAGTCTCTTAGTTTATTTAAATTGCATATATTAATTATCTTTTCATATTCTTTATCACTAATATTTCTTCCATAAATAATATTATTCTTTAATGTATCATAGTTTAAATAACTATTTTGTGAAACATATGTAAATAAACTTGAAATAATTGAAGTATCTATATCATGTATATTAATTCCATCTATTAAAATATTTCCTTTATAGTCATCCATATACTTAAGTAATAATTTAATAAGTGTACTTTTACCACTACCACTTTCTCCATATATTAGATATTTAGAACCATAATTTATTTTTAAACTAATGTTTTCAAAAGCATACTTTATATTATCATAACTATAGTAAATATTCTTAAACTCTATATTTCCTTTTATAAGTGAATCTGTTTCGCTAACAGAATTACTTTTCATAATTATTAAGTCTGTAATTCTACTATAAATTGTTTTAATGTATTCATAGTTTGGTTTTAACTCTATCATATTATTAATTGGTTCAATAAAATAGTTTGATATTGTAATAAATAGTATAAAGTTACCTAATGTAATAGTTCCATCATTAATAAAAACAGTTCCTACTAATATAAGTAAAATATAGTTTAATCCCATAATGATATCTTTGAAATAATTAAGTCTATTTAGTAGAAGAGAATATCTATAGGATTTCTTACTATGTATAATATATTTAGTTTCAATAATTTTATTAACATTATTTATCATATTAATATTTTTATTTGATTCATACCCTTCAATAGCTTCAGTTAATGATTTATTGTATTCTGAAGTGGATACTAAATAATCATTTATTCTACTTTTTAACCTATTTGAATAATAGAATACAAATAGTGCATAAATAATTAATAAAATAAATGTAATAATAAATAGATTAGCATTAATTATTAGTAGCATAATCATACTTATAATGATAAGTATAGAATCTAGTAGTATATTAACAATTAAATTAGACATTATATCTTTTAGTTTATTAATATCTGTTAGTCTACTAATAACTTCTCCAGTTGATTTATTCTTGAAAAATTGATAAGGAAGGTTAAATATATGTCTTATAGTTTCATTATTAAACTTAATAGCTATCTTATTAGTTATATATATCAAATATGTATTTCTTACATATGATAATAATGACTTAATTAAAATAACATTTAGAAAAACAAATGAAATCATTATGAGATATCTATAAAAATAATTTGGAATTACTATATCGATTATTACTTTTAAATAATAATTACTTAAAAGTGTTAAAAACACAATCATTAAAGATAAAATAAATATAGCAACAATATCTTTTATAAAGAATCTTGTATATGTTTTTATGAAATCATTAACTTTTATTATTTTATCCGTTTTATCTATTTTCTTTACTGGATATATAACAACCGCACTCCCCTGATAAACACTTTTAAAGTATTCGAAACTTATTTTAGTATTACCTATACTAGGATCCATTATGTATAGATAATTCTTTTTATTATTTACTTCATAAATTACAACAAAGTGGTACATATTATTCACTAATATGTGTGTTATTATTGGAAATGATATTTCATTATTAATTATTTCTTCATAACTATAATGAATACCATATCCATCAAATCCAAGATCTTTTGCACCATTTATTAAATTATAAGCATTTGTTCCGTTATTATCAGTTTTCAAAAGTAAACATAATTCTTCATGTGAAACATAACCACCATAATACTTTATGATTGATTGTAAACATGAAGGACCACAGTCTTTATGGTTACTCTGTTTTACTTCTACAAATCTTTTCATATTTTAACCCTCCTACTATATTATTAGCGATAACTTTTAAAAACACTTCAAATTTTCAAAACTTTTT
>CAYVZW010000118.1:0-2533 GCA_964456325.1 uncultured Clostridium sp.
TAAAAGTTCAAGTTCAATTACAATATGGGGCGACATGAGAGAATCGGACTCTCGAATAACGGGACCACAATCCGCCGTGTTAACCACTTCACCAATATCGCCATTTGCTAAATAAATATACCATAAAAACGTACTTTAGTCAATCATTTTAAGTCATTTAAAAATACTAAGAAACCTTAGTATCTTTAATATAATTTACTATTTTGTCAAAATCCACTTTTACTTGCTCACCAGTTAGCATGTTTTTAACACTGACATAATTATTTTTTTCTTCATCATCACCAATAATAATAACATTATCTATTTTAATTCTATTAGCGTAATTCATCTTTTGTTTGAATCCTTTATTAATAGTACAAATATCAGTATTAATATTATTATTTCTAAGTAAACTTGCTACTTTAAATGAATATGCAAGATTTTCACTCATAGGGATTACTAAAATATCCGCAATTGTGCTCTTATTAGATTCAATAATACCCGATTCTTTTAATTGATAAAATAATCTAGTAAGTCCAATTGATATACCTACTCCAGGTAACTTCTTATCAGTATAATATTCTGCTAAATTATCATACCTTCCACCTGAACAAATGCTTCCAATTGATGGATAATCTGTTAAGATAGTCTCATAAACAGTACCAGTATAATAATCTAATCCTCTAGATATTTTAAGATCTATATTATAATATTTTTCATCAATATTTAATTCTCTTAAATAATTAATGACTGTTTCTAATTCATTAAGCCCTTCAGTAAACATTTCATTATTAATATTAAGTTCTTTTAATTTATTAAGTTTTTCACTATTAGAGCAACTTATATTAACAAAACCTAATATATAATTAATAGTTTCATCTTTAAGACTTAAATCTTTTAAACATAGTTTAATATCTTCTATACTCATTTTTTCCATCTTATCAATTATTCTAAGAACTTCAGTATTATTATCAATATTTAAATATTCAAATAAACCATTTAATATTTTTCTATTATTAATTCTAATTACAAAAGGACCAATATTTAAACATTTAAACACATCATAAATTATACTAGGTATTAAAGCATCATTTATAAGTGATAACTCTTCATTACCTATAATATCTATATCACATTGATAAAACTCTCTAAATCTTCCTTTTTGAGGTCTTTCTCCTCTATATACTTTACCTATTTGATATCTTTTAAATGGAAAAACAAGTTCATTATAATTACTCGCAACATATTTAGCAAGTGGTACTGTTAAATCAAATCTTAATGATAAATCATTATCACCTTTTTTAAATCTATATATTTGTTTTTCAGTTTCTCCACCTGCTTTAGCAAGTAATACTTCAGAACTTTCTATAACTGGTGTATCAAGAGGAATGAATCCATATTTCTTATATACACTTTCTATAGTATTTTTCATATCATTAAATAATATTTGATCCTGTGGAAGTAATTCCATAAAGCCAGGCAATGTTCTAGGTTCTACTTTTTTCATATAAACTCCTTTCTAAAATTTCATGTTTTTAATTATTTCTATTCTTTTTAATATATTTTCTTTCCCAAGTAATTTCATTATTTCATACAAGTCTGGTGTATTAGATTTCGATGTTAAAGATACTCTTAAAACTGAACTAATATCCGCAACATTACCTTTGAATGCTTCAGGATTCTTCTTATACTCTTTCATATTTGATGCATATCCAAGTTTATCACACACCTCTTTAACTTTATTAAACCATACTTCTTTATCATCAATTTCATAATACGAATTCATATATGTTTCCAATATATTAACAATATCATCTTTATTATTAATTTTCATCCATTCATAGGTTTTATCTTTGCTTTCAAACTTTTCTTCATACATATACCATATTAAGTCTTCAATCATACTATAATGTTCTATATCTTTTCTTGGTTTCTCTTGTTCACGCTCTATATTAATAATATTTTTATAGTATTCAGGATCACTATTAATTAATTCTTCTAATGATTTACTATATTTCTTAGCCCATTTTAATGATTCAGTGTAAACTTCTTCTTTAGTCATCTTTGATATTATTGTTTTAGATATATTATTAAGTTTCTCTAAGTCATAAAATGCTCCAGAAGAAGACATTTTAGTAGGACTAAATTCAAATTCAATAAACTTCTTATCAGGATTTGCTGTATGCCACTCCTCATAATTAGAATTAATTATTGTCATTAAACTTTCAATAACAGCTAGTGGTGGATAACCATTTTCTTCATAGAAACTCATAGTTGCTTCAGGGTCTTTTCTCTTACTAATTTTTCTAACCGTATCTCCATCTTTCTTCATTATTAATGGAGTATGTACATATTTAGGTACTTCAAAACCAAATGCATTAAATAAATCAATATGTATAGGTACAGAACTTAACCATTCTTCTCCTCTTATTACATGTGTTGTTCTCATTAAATGATCATCGATTACATGAGCCAAATGATACGTAGGTAACATATTATCTTTTTTAATAAGTGGAATATCTAAATCATTTTCAGGAAAGTTTATTTTTCCTTT
>CAYVZW010000119.1:0-2517 GCA_964456325.1 uncultured Clostridium sp.
AAGGTATAGTAAGAAAATTCACTGATATTTATATTTCAGTATTTAAAATAAATAAAAATTACTCAAAAGAAGAAATAATAGAATTCTATGTTAATACTCCATTTTTAGGAAGTGGTTCTTATGGAGTAGAGCAAGCTTCACTCACATATTTTGGCAAAAGTGTTAAAGATATTAATTATATTGAAGCATCCATGCTTGCTGGTCTATTTCAAGCACCTAGTGAATATGATCCATTCAATAATATAGAAAACGCTAACAATAGAAAAAATATAGTAATTGATTTAATGTTAAGACATGGATATATAACATTAAATGAAGCAACTATTGCAAAAGATACTGATATTAAATCATTATTAGTAACGAATGCAAATTTAAGTGAATATCAAGGATTTATTGATACTGTTGTGCAAGAAGTAATTGATAGAACTGGTAAAAATCCATATGAAGTGCCAATGGATATTTATTCAACAATGGTCAAAAGTAAACAAGATGTTATTAATGAATTTTATAATACTTATTCTTTTAAAGATGATAAAGTTCAAGTTGGAATTGGTACAATAGATAATAAAACAGGTGCTATAATAGCTGTAGGTGCTGGGAGAAATAAAGTAAGTGAAATGTCTTTTAACTATGCAACTCAAATTAAAAGGCATCCAGGAAGTACTGCAAAACCAATATTTGATTATGGCCCCGGTATTGAATATAATAATTGGTCGACAGCAACAATATTTGAAGATAAACCTGTTAGTTATACTAATGGTGGAGTAATGAAAAATGTTGACAATAAATATCAGGGCACTCTGTCTTTACAACAATGCTTAGTAAGATCAAGAAACACATGTGCTCTTCAAGCATTTAAAAGGGTAAATAACTCAAAGATAAATGATTTTGTAACATCCCTTGGAATAACACCGGAGTATTTAAATCCCGAAACTGAGTATATAAATGAAGCGCATTCAATTGGTGCTTTTACAGGAGTAAGTCCAGTAGAATTAGCTGGTGCCTATGCCTCTTTTGGTAATAGTGGTATTTATAATGAACCACACTCATATACAAAAATAGTATATAAAAATGAATATGGGAATATTGAAGAAGAACTTAAATATGAATCACATACTGCGATGAAAGAAACAACTGCATATTTAATATCATATATGTTAAAGTCAGCTACAAATGCAAAATCTAAAATTAAAAACACAGAAGTTGCTACCAAAACAGGAACAAGTAGTTATGATGAGAAAGCATTAAAAAGACTAGGTCTCTCTTCAAAAGTTATACAAGATTCATGGACCGTTACATACACGAGTGATTATTCTATCGCCATATGGTATGGATATGATGAATTATCTAAAGAGTACTATAATACAACATCACATGCCATGAGTGAAAGATATAAAATACAATCATTTATGGTTAAAGGAATAATGGAAGAGGGAGCTAAATTCAACAAACCAAATGGAATAATAGCAACTACGACTAAAACAATAGATGAAGAAGGAAAAGAAACTTCATTCAAAGGATTAATAGCCAAAAAGTAATTTAATTTTTATCAATATTATAGTACAATATATGTATGGGTAAAAGAAAAGGTAAAATTAAATGGAAGAATGTAATACTAACACTAATACTTTTAATAAGTATTGGTGGTTTAGTTTACTCAATGATTAATTTTATCAACTGGACTAAAGATAACAAAAATACAAAAGAAGAAATAAGTAATATAGCTGACCTCACAAATGTTAATGAAATAAGTACCGGAGAAGCTGTTAATCCCGAAAATGAAACTCCAGAGAGTATATATTGGTCTTACATAAAAATGAATCTAATAGATGTGGATTTCACTGACTTAAAGAAAACAAATAAAGACACAAAAGGATGGATTCAAGTTAATGGAACCAACATAAATTATCCTTTTGTACAAACATCCAATAATAGTTATTACCTGACTCATAGTTTCGAAAAAAAATATACCGATGCAGGTTGGATATTCATGGATTATAGAAACAATGCAAATACTTTTGATAAAAACACAATAATATATGGTCATGCAAGAAAAGATAAAACAATGTTTGGCTCACTAAAGAATATTTTAAAAAGTGATTGGTATAATAATACTGATAATCATATAATTAAACTATCAACAGAAAAACAAAATACTTTATGGCAAGTATTTAGTGTTTATCACATTAAGACAGAAAATTACTATATTACGACAAGTTTTAATAATGATGCTGAATTTGAAAAATTTATAAATACACTTAAAAGTAGATCAAAATTAAAATTTAATGCTAATGTATCAAAAAATGATTACATACTTACATTATCTACATGTTATAATGAAACAGACAAAGTAGTATTGCATGCTAAACTAATAAAAAGAGAAGCAAGGTAATTAAACGCTTCTAATATTCTTGTTTCTGTTTTTAAATAATAAAATCGGTCCTAAAACAGTTAAACTAATAGCGGTTAATATTGTAATTGATTCACAATTATCATAATACTTTTTATATATCTTAT
>CAYVZW010000120.1:0-2482 GCA_964456325.1 uncultured Clostridium sp.
TACTATATATCCCCTTTTTATGTGGAATATCTAATGTTTCTTGATCATTCGTCATCGCATGCACTGTAGTCATGAATCCTTTTTTAACAATGTATTTTTTGTTAATTATGTCTAGAACTGGTGCCAAACAATTCGTAGTACAACTTGCTGCACTTATAATATCATCTTCATCAGTAATTAGCATATTGTTAACTCCATATACTATTGTTTTAACTTCATCTTTAGCCGGAGCACTTATTATTACATGCTTTGCTCCTGCATTTATATGAGCCAAACATTTTTCTCTTGAAGTGAATACTCCAGTACATTCTAGAACTACATCTATTCCTAAATCTTTCCACGGAAGTAAAGATGGATCTGACTCACTAAATATTTTAATCTTTTTGTCGCCAACTATTATATTACCTTCATCATATGACACTTTTGTTTTAATTGTTCTATGTACTGAATCATATTTATATAAATATGATAGTTGTTCAGCATCAGTCAAATCATTAATTGCTACAACTTCTATTTCATTATCATTTTCAAGTAATCTAAGTGCCGTTCTTCCAATTCTTCCAAAACCATTAATTGCTAATTTTATCATTTTCCTCTCCTATTCAAAATAACTTTTACCTATAAATTCCCTTAATATGCTTGTTGAAGGAATATCATCACTAGGTATATTTATAAAACCTTTCAAGAAATTTAATACTCTTATTGCTTCTTCATACACTTCGGAACTTGTTTTAATCGAGTAAAGAAGTGGTTCAGCATATGTTCTAAGTACTCCTATTTCATAAGATAATGAAGTATTTAGTATCATATCAGTTTGTCTTTGATAAGGATACACATTTGTTTCTTCGCTTGATCTCATGTGAAGCCACTTAACCATAGTGTCTTCAGCGCTATACCCTCTATGATTATAGTCTCTAACCATTCTTCTTAAAAGTCTAACATCTGTAGTTGATATATGGTTATGTCTATCCAAGCTAATTGGAGTAAATGGGCTTAAGTATATAGTTAATTTGTTTTGTTTTTCAATTGTGCCATTAAGTTTTTCATTAACTGCATGTAATCCCTCAACTATTAAAACTTGTCCTTCTTCTAATTTAATTGGTTTTCTTTTGTATTCCTTTTCACCAATAATAAAGTTATATGTAGGCATAACAACTTCTTCACCTTTTAATAATTTCTTCATATGGCTTGAAAACAATTTATAATCTAATGCTTCAACTATTTCATAATCATAGTTTCCTTCTTCATCTACAGGATTATCTTTTCTATCTAAATAGTAGTCATCTGTAGAAATAACTAAAGTGTTAATTCCCTTTGCTTTTAAACACATAGATAACTTTCTAGAACTTGTTGTTTTTCCAGAAGATGAAGGCCCTGACATAAATATTGCTTTAATCCTTTTATCTTTTTCAACTTTATGCGCTATTTCATTTATACTTTCATCATACATTAATTCATTTATTTGAATATAATCTTTAATGTTACCTTCTGTTACTATTTTGTTTATATCTCCTGCATACGAAATATTTAATTTAGATAACTTTTCTTCATACAATCTAAATGATTCTAATACTTTAGGAGATGGAACATATTTAGGTACTTCTCCATTAATTGGATAACTAAGAACAATTCCATTAGGTTCAACGTAAGTTAAATCAAATCTATTTAATACTGCTGTTGAAGCAGGCATTAAATAATAGAAGTAATTATATAAGTCCCCAAGCTCATATAATGAAACATAATCACTAGTCATATATGTATAATTAAGAGTTTTTTCTTTCTCATCTATTTTTCCTAAATATTCAAGAACATCGTCTCTTGTAGAACTTAATTTCTTAATTGGTAAGTCCTTATTAGATAAATCTCTCATTTTATTTTTAATTTCTTTAACCATTTCTTTAGTTATTGGCTTTTTTGAATCAATTTCAGTGTAAATTGCTTTATCTAATGAATGTTTAATTTTAACACGAGTATAATCTCCATATAATTCATTAATTGCTAAAAGATACATGAATTCTAATCCTTTCATGTATATTTTTCTTCCTATTCTTCCATCTATATCTAAATATTTAATAACAGAATCATTCATTATTTCATAATTAGTCGCTACCGCTCTTCCGTTAACACGAAGTCCTATTACGGAATTATCATTTATTTTTTCTAATACTTCTGAAACTGTAATCCCTCTTTCAACTTCAATTACGCGTCCATCTTCTAATATAAGTTTAATATCTTTGTTCATTATCTTTTCTCCACTATTATAATCATACCAAAAAAATGATGTTTTGTGAATAATTATAAATTAAATAATTAAAATATTAGTAAGGAGATAATAATGTATATACCATATGTATTAGAAAGAACACAAGATAGTGAAAGAGTATTTGACCTTTATTCTAAACTACTTTGTGATAGAATTGTTTTTATAGAAGGAGAGATTGATGATAAAGTATCAAATATTGTAATAAGTGAACTATTATAT
>CAYVZW010000121.1:0-2471 GCA_964456325.1 uncultured Clostridium sp.
ATCCCAATATTTCTCCTTCATTAATTAAACTTACTTTATTAAGTTCATGACTTGTTCTAAATCCATCAAAGAAATGAAGGAATGGTAAACTACCATCTATAGCACTTAAATGAGATATTATACTCATATAATATGCATCTTTAACTGAACTAGATGATAACATACAAAAACCAGTACTACGAGTAGCATACACATCTTGATGGTCTCCAAATATTGAAAGAGCATGAGTTGCTAGACTTCTAGCCGCAACATGTATAACACAAGGTAACATTTCTCCAGCCATTTTATACATTGTAGGTATCATTAATAATAAACCTTGAGAAGCAGTAAACGTAGTTCCTAAACTTCCACTTTGAAGTGCCCCATGTGTAACAGCAGCAGCTCCTGCTTCACTTTGCATCTCTATAACTTTAATGGTGTCTCCAAATAAATTCTTTTTACCTTCTCCGCTCCACTTATCAACTAAACTTGCCATTGGACTAGCAGGAGTTATTGGATATATCCCACATAACTCACTAAACATATAAGCTCCCATTGCACAAGCTTCATTTCCATCTATTGTATAATCTTTCATAATTCACATCCTTACTATTATCATTATACAACAAAACTAATCTTTAAAAAAGACTAGTTTGTACTATTTTTCCATTAAGACATAGTCCATCCACTACCACACGAAGTTTGAGAATATAAATAACAATTACTTCCAGACACAGTTCCAGAATCACATGAATAGGAACTAATAGTAGCATCAAAACTACATGTAGTACCACTTATAATTCCACCACTTGGACAAGAATAATCATGGTTCTCAGTTCCAGTACAATAATCTCTATAAGTACAAGTGCAAATGGAAGAAGTAGAATTATATGAAGCAGATGGATTTTTATTCCATGTGCCTCCACACGTACTACAAGTAACAGTTCCAGAATAGTTGTTAGAGCACTTAGAAGAACACTGACTAGAAGAAATCGCACCAAAAGTTGCTGTTGTACTATGTGGTATTGTTGTACAAGTTATGTTATCTGTAGCATCATAACTACATATTTCTCCACTTAAAGTACCAGTAGAGCAAGTGTACACTGGCGTTGCAGGTTTATAGCAGGTAAGTATCCCTTGAATAGAAAATGCATTACTTACTACCTCTGATCTATTTCCTAAAGTATCGGTTACATACATGCATCCTAAATATACACCTACTGATAAACTTTGAAATGAATAAGTAGCATTTGTGCTTTCATTATAAGTTACACTAGTACAATTGCTTTCAGTAGTATAACCATAATAATACTTATTTATTGATGTGTAACTTTCATTTGCTGTTATAGAATAATTCGCATCATAGTCATTTATTGTTACAGTATGATTTGTTATTTCTGGTCCACTATTATCAAAACTGAATATACCAGACTTTACTGCATCAGTAATACAGTTATTTCCTTTGTTACATACGCTATTATTAGGTTTAATCCATAAATAATATGTTCCATTAAGCGTGTTATTACCACTAGCAATAAAAGAAACTTCATTGTCTCCATCAACATCATTAAGAGAAACCGGTATATATGAACTAGGAGCATTAGTTAAGGAATTACTCCAGCCATATTTTACATTTTGATTTCCAATAAGTCCCTCTAAATCATTTATTGTAACGGTTACATTTTGATTCTTAACAAAAGTTGAATTATTTGTTGGAGTAAAGCTTATAGTAAGAGGTGAAGAATAAACACAATCAGATGAATTTTTAGTGTCAGTTCCATATACTTTAATATTCGATACTAAACTAGTTCCAAGAACACTTATCTGATTTTCTTCACCTATATAACTTGTCCAAATATATAAATCAAAATTAACGGTAGTATTTGGAACTAAAAATAATCCTTCTAATAACACTAAATAACTATTATCTGAGGCTCCATAAAAATTTCCATATTCTTCTCTACCATCAGAAGAAATCAATTTATAATGAAACCTATCTGATCTTAAAGAATTAGATATACTAGTTATATTTAAAGTTACTTTAGCACATGTATTAATTGTACTAGTTGATTCGCTAGATACTGAAAATGATTTATGATAAGCTTGTGACAAGTAATATTCATCATAAATTGGTGCCGCATTTGATAAATTAACAGCAGAATCAGAAACACTAAGCTCATACATACCAGTAGTAACATTACTATTAGTAATTGGACTACCAATTACATTAGCATTAAAATAAGCAAGAGTTGTTCCAAAAACTCCTACTAATAATACTAAAACAATTATTAACAAATATTTCTTTTTAATTTGCATTTCACATCCTATATTTATTTCAATCTTTATATATAATAAATATTCAAATTATTTTGATAGTGTTAGCTAAAGTCAAGTGGATACCTTTATTTAGTTCACCACATAAGGTGAATTATATGCCCCAGTTCCACTTTGCACTAAAGTGCCAGAGGTCAAGGAAACTGCCGGGGCGACAC
>CAYVZW010000122.1:0-2439 GCA_964456325.1 uncultured Clostridium sp.
AAAGGTAGACATTTAACAATAAATGTTCTACTAATAAAATTGTAACACAATATACTTGTCTATTACAAGCATAATACATTAATATTTACTCGTTATCAATTAATTTTTTGCTTAAAGATAATATTTGTTGATTTCTAGTAGCGATTGGTTCTGCACGATATAATTCCCAAGTATTATTATCATATCTATATTTATACTCTAATTCTCTTAATTTATCAATCTCACTTTTAACATAAGTTTCTCTTTTGCTTATTAAAAGCGATGGTAAAATATCTAAGAATCTATCGTAGTCTTTATTATACAATGCAACTATTTTTCTAACTCTCTTATAATCTGTAGCTGTTTTATGTGGTAAACTCATAATAAATCTGTATGAGTCATAATCAAACATATTAATTAAATCATAACCCAAACCAAGAGCTCCAAGATATTCTTTTTCATTTCCCAAATTACTAATAAGTTTTCTAGTATATGGATGCGTAGAACAATATGGTTGAACTAAGCATTCTTTAAAACCTTTTCTTAGTCCCTTCTTAACAGATATTATCTCAAAACACCCTCTTTGATTAGAAATTATATCTCCCTCATCAGCAACGTTCTTAGGTAACTCGGTGGTATAGCATTCTTTTGCTACCCAATTATTTACATTTGTAACGTCACATTCATAATAAGCTTCATTATTTTTTAAGTCGCTTTCTGTGTCTTTATCTTTTGCCATTATTCTATTATTAGTAATTTCTTTACTATTGCTTAACCATAACATAATAATAACCCTCCTAATATTAATTATTAACTATAAAAGTATTTATTACAATACTTTATTTAAACCATCCATTACTCTTTTTACAAAAGAAAGTATATACAAATATTCCCAATAATGTTAATGCAGCAGATACAATAAATAATGTACTAAGAGATATATTTAATAAGATACCTGCTAAAAATACACCAACTCCATCAGCAATACATAGAACAAAATACCTAATGTTTCCAAATAAGAATTGACTATCTGTTCTAATACTTCTTATATAAACTCCATTTACTTTATCATCAAGTATTCTAGTAGTAATAAATGCCACTATTAAAGTAAGAACATATACAGGCACAGAATTACATATAAATGCAATTACATACATTAATGTTCTAGATCCATACTTTATCCATACACTTACACTTGTAGTTAATTTATTTCCATATCTTGTTAATACTGAAGAAGTTATACTTCCAAGTAAATTGCATATTATTATAAATATTGAAGCCACTGAAACATCAAATTTCAAATACACAGTTAACATTAACATAGTCATACCAAATACTATAGAATAAGAAGTTTCAGTAATAAATTGTCCAACTAAATACATATTAGTTACTTTAGATTTAAATAGATTTTTAAACGCCTTTTTAAATGGTAATACATTTTTCTTTTTAGTTTTTTTATTTTCTTGAAATAATAATAATACAATCGCAGCAAATAATGTATTAATAAGTGATAAAAATAAACAAGTTCCATAATTAAATACTATTTTACCAACAGTTACTCCTAATAATAAACCACAGAATATAACTGCAAAATCTTTAACAAAACAATTAATTAGTACATGTTTTTGATATGTTTCATTACTTTTATTTACTGTTGCTAAAAATGGATAAAATGCTACAGAGAATATATTCTCACACATTACACATAGCAAAATTGCAGCTTTAATATTCATATCACTATCAAAAGCAGCAAGAAGTAATAGCGACACAGCTCTAAATACTATAGATAGCATTATAATATTTTTAAGATTGACTTTAGTTGAAAAAAAACTAATTATGAATATTATTAAAGCACTACATATCAATGCAATAGATAACATTCTACTTATAGATGTAACACTATATCCAATATCTTGAAGCCATAACTGTCTATAATTAGTCCATATTCCAAAAGAAAAAGACATAAAAGCAAGGACAATCATTATTATATCTTCATTAGTTAACTTAAAGAAATTATTAATTTTATCTTTCATACCCTTATCCTTATTCCATATTAATTATATATTATTAATAACAAAAAGGCAATCATAACACAAAAAAACTATAGATTCCTCTATAGTATTTTTTATTATTATTCTAATATCTTAGAAACTACTCCAGCGCCAACTGTTCTTCCACCTTCACGAACTGAGAAATTTGTTCCATTTTCAATTGCGATTGGTGTAATTAACTCAACAGTCATTTCAACATTGTCGCCAGGCATAACCATTTCAGTTCCTTCAGGTAATGTTATTGTTCCAGTAACATCAGTTGTTCTAAAGTAGAATTGAGGTCTATAGTTTGTGAAGAATGGAGTATGACGTCCACCTTCTTCTTTAGTTAGAACATACACACTAGCAGTGAACTTCTTATGAGGTGTAACACTTCCTGGTTTACAAAGAATTTGTCCTCTTTCAACAT
>CAYVZW010000123.1:0-2385 GCA_964456325.1 uncultured Clostridium sp.
GTGTATATTTATGGATAAGAAAATAATTAAATAACCACATGGATGTATTCGCAGGTGGAGATGGTGCTGAAGTAATATATGCGCTTAGAAATAATAGCACATTAGCTAAAGATATACTTAAGGAAATAGAAAATGAAGGACAAAATGTAAGAAAGTATTATCAACAAAGGTTACCAAGTAATCCAAGTAAAGATTATTATTTTATGCATAGAGATACACCTAATAATGAAACTGTAATAGTTGAATATGGATTCATTGATAGTCCAGGTGATGATGTGGAACAAATTAAGAATAATTATGAAAAGTATGCTGAAGCAGTTGTGAAAGCAATAGCTGAGTATAAAAATATTTCTTATACTGCGCCTGAAGGTGGAAACTTCTACACTGTTCAAAAGGGAGATGCATTATGGGGAATAGCTAACAAATATGGAATTACTGTAAGCAAACTAAAGGAACTAAATAATTTAACAACTAACACATTAAAAGTAGGTCAAACACTAAAAGTTGCATCAACAGAAAAAGAAATAATACCAGAAGATTATTTAATATATAAAGTTAAAAGCGGTGACTCATTATGGAAAATAGCAAATGAATATGGAACTACTGTTGACACATTGATGAGTATAAATAATCTTAAAAGCTCTGCTCTTACAATTAATCAACAATTATTTATACCTAAAACTACTGAATCAGGTGTGGAAACTAAAAAAACATATACTGTAAAGTCAGGAGACACATTATCAAAGATAGCTAAAGAAAATAATATATCTATGGAAGAAATAAAGAAAGAAAACAATCTAAGCAGTGATGTTTTATCAATAGGGCAAGTATTAGTTATACCTGAGTCATCTACTGGCGAAATTAATTATGTTGTTCAAAAGGGTGATAATCTATACAATATAGCAAACAAATACGGAGCAAAGATAGATGACATTAAAGAATTAAACAACTTATCAACAAATACTTTGCAAATAGGACAAGTCTTGAAAATACCTGGATCTACTAATTACAATACTTATATTGTGCAAAAAGGTGATTCATTATGGAAAATAGCCAATACATATGGCACTACAGTAACTAAACTAATGACAATTAACAACTTATTAACAAGTAATTTAAGTATTGGTCAATCAATATTAATTCCAAGCAACTAAAAATGTAATAATTGATATTACATTTTTTAATTAATATAATTCATCACATACACCAGGGTCTGGTGCATAAAAGCAATGATTTTTGTATCTACCTGTATTTCTTTGACTAAACCAAGTTGCTTTACAATCTGTTCCACTTGATGGGGCATAAAACCATAAAGCATGGGTTGCTGGATAATAGTACTCTCCTTTTAATACTCGCTTCGCTAATTCTTTTTCTTTGGTAGTTGCACTGCCACTATTATATAATGAACTATTTGTACCAACGAATCCTCCAGGAGATTGGTTAACTACTTCGCTAATTGTTCTAATATTTTTAAAGTCTAAACAATTTGCTATTGCTCTATTCACGATAACATTACCAACCATCAGCATTCCTAAGTCTCCCTCTGCTAATGCTTCAGCTCTCATTAGTCTAGCACACATATCTAATTCCTTAGTAGTATAATTTATAAGCATAAAATCACCTAAAATATTATATGATTTTTATTATTTAAGTGTTATAATCATAGTATGAAAAGAATAATTATGGTTTTAATATTTGTTGTTTGTTTTTCTTCATTGATTGTTTTGCATGCTTATGATAAAGAGAGTTTAATAGTTACTTTTGAAAATATTATTAAATACTATAATGAATCTAATAACGAAATATATAACTATATTGATACTAGTAATAAAGAGCTATATACTGATATAAGAAATAATATTGGAAAAGGTAATATTACATATAATTCAAATTTAAGTGTATTAGAAAGCGATGATGTGTTGTATAAAATTGCGGCTTTAGTAGATGCAAGTGGGAAAGTGTATAATTCGGATTGGTCTGTTAAGACTAAATATATTTATTTTACATTTAAATATGATGAAGAAAATGATAAATATATTTTGTTAGAAACTGATTTTTTTGATGCTAGTGGTATTAATATGCTAAGGGATACATATTCAAAATTGTTCACTAAAGCATTAATAATTGCCTTTGCAGTTTTCGTGGTTATTATATTAATTGTGTTTGTAATAACTAAAAGTATTAACAAGCAAGATGTAAAAAAGTATAAAGAATCATTGAATAACTAACAAAATTATAGTATAATACTTCATGAAGAGCCATAGGGGCGTAGTTAAATGGTATAATAATGGTCTCCAAAACCACTGTTGGGAGTTCGATTCTCTCCGCCCCTGCCATATGTTTGTTAACGATTAAGAAATTAGTCGTTTTTTTTAGAATTAAACA
>CAYVZW010000124.1:0-2364 GCA_964456325.1 uncultured Clostridium sp.
ATTTTAACATATTTAATTGAAAAAATCACCTAAATGTATTATACTTTACTTAGGTGTTATGTATGAAAAGAATTGTTATATTATTATTTCTTGTATTATTAGTAGTAGGTTGCGAAACAGCTGCTTCTCGTGATAAGAAAAAACAAGAAGAAGAATTAAAAAAAATAACAGAGGAAATTAATAAAAACGATGTTCCTGAAGAATCAAAAAAATGGTTGATAGATAACAAAACGTCTTCAGTTATTACAGTATTCTGCATGTCAACTTCAAAAAAATGCGAATCATTAAAAGAATTACTTATTGATATTGAAACTAATTACAAATTAAAAACATATTATTATAATTTTGATGAAATAGATGATGAAGTTAAAAATGTATATAAAACAACATATTCATTAGATGATTATACTGGGTACTTACCATATATAGTAGCTGTTAACAAAGATAAATTAATATTCACCCACACTGATACATTAGATAAAACCACTTTAATAGATTTATTAACACAAAATAAAATAATCAATACTGTTTCAACTCAGAATTGATTATTTTTTTATTTCATTATTCTCTTCAATTTGTAATCCAGTCAAATAGCTAATAGGTGTGTTCTTTTTATATCCTTTGTTTTTAGCAATTAGTTGTATTATTTCATATCTATCTGGCACAGATAAAACACCTAATTCTTTAAATGGCACTATTGTATCATATGCAATTATATTGCCTAAGTCTTCATTTGCGTCACCAAAATCTCTTGCAAAGAATTTCATTGGACTTTCATTCATTAATTTTAGAAATATCCAATCGTTAATAGGCATAATATCATAATTACTATTTCTATCCTTTGTTACTTTAAGAGAGTATAAATCACTATTAATTGGTATTAACAATATGCTTGGATTTGATTTACAAAGTTTCTTTATTACTTTATCACCTGTTTTTAAGGCATTCTTTAAAGCCTTTTTATCAAGCTGTAATAAATGTATTTTTTTAAGTAAAACGCGCCTGAAATAGCTTGATTTAGCCTCTCCAACAAGCATTGGGAGTAAATCATTTATATCTTGTCCTAAAATACCTATGAAGAATCTTTTAGGAGAACTAGAACCTGCATTATAGAATGTATTAGCTCCAGGAGTTGACATACAAAACTCATTATGAAGAAGAGTATCAATAGTTGAATATTGATTTTTTCCAAATACACTTTCTAAATAATCTAATTCCTTATTAAGTGTAAGATCTATATTTTTAGTATTACCTAATCCATAAGATTTTATCCTTTTTAAGAAATATGAATTTATAGTTCTTGTCATGTACCCATCTTTAATGATATTTCTCCTTAAAGCATGTTCTGGTGACTCACCATCTTTTATATTAATTATTTCATAATCTTTATTATTGCCTATATACTTAAATAACCCAATTACAATATTCATTTCTTCAAGAGAAAGAACTTTAGTATTTCTTGAAGTAATATAGTATTCAAGAATATCTCCCAAAGAGAATAAAACAGCATTATAATTATTATTACACAAATTACATAAGTCAGTTAAAAACTTATTATTATTAAAAATAGTATTAAGTGTTTTGGTGATTCTAATTGTTTCTTTTCTATTTGCCATATTAACTCCTTACGATATATATATTAGCATAAGTATTAGCTTATTGCAAAATAAATATATTGAGATCAAAATAAAAATAAGATATAATTATATTGAAATAGTTATCTAAAAATAGAAAAGAATAAAACGAAATTAAAGTATAAGTCAACAATAATAGTAGGAATAATACATATATTATCTTGCATATATAATATATGTAGAAATTACTCAGAATGTATTACTATATATAAAAAATTAAATATACAAGAAAGTTGCTCATCAATATTTAAAACACCTGACCCTTATATAATTGGTTTTATCGGAGTTGTATTAATAATAGTGTATTTTATAATTAAAAAGCGTCAAAATGACGTTTTTATTTGCAATAAAAAACCAGCAACTTGCTATCTTCGCTTACACTATTTTCGCCGTAAATGTGCTTAACTACTCTGTTCGGTATGGGAAGAGGTGTATCCACATTGCTATCGTCACCAATTAAATATATTATAACATAATTGTTCTCTCAAAACAAGATAATGTGATTTTCATCAAATTAAATAAAATGATTAAATTGTCGATCTATTAGTATTAGTCAGCTCAACATATTACTATGCTTACACCTCTAACCTATCAACCTTGTAGTCTACAAGGGATCTTATACATTGAATGTAAAGAAAACTCATCTTGGAGAGGGCTTCACGCTTAGATGCTTTCAGCGTTTATCCCAACCAAACATAGCTACTCTGCACTGCCACTGGCGTGACAACAG
>CAYVZW010000125.1:0-2343 GCA_964456325.1 uncultured Clostridium sp.
TGAGTCTCAAGCATTTATTGAAGCATTAAGACAAATTCAATATGAAAAAGGTGAAAATAACACATTTTTTGTACACGTTACTTTAATTCCATATATATTTGGTTCAAATGAGCTTAAAACCAAACCTACACAAAATAGTGTAAAGGATTTAAGAAATATGGGTATTAAACCTAATGCTTTAATATGTAGAACTCCATTTGAAACTCCTAAAAACTTAAAAGAAAAGATGTCATTATTTTGTTCTATACCTATAGACAATATTATAGATGCAGTTGATGTTAATAATCTGTATCAAATACCAATAAATTTTTATAATCAAAAAATAGATGAAGTTATTTTAAAACAATTTGAGTTACCAATTAATAAAGCAAATTTAAAATATTGGAATAATTTAATTGATACGGTTAATCATTTGGATAAAGAAATAGAAATAGCTTTAGTTGGAAAATATGTTGATTTACATGATGCATATTTATCAGTAAAAGAATCTTTAATGCACGCTGGGTATAAATATCATACTAAAGTAAATATTAATTGGATTGATTCAGAATCATTGGAAGACTCAAAAGTTAATTTAAATAAAGTGTTTAAAAATTCTAATGGTATTATAGTGCCTGGTGGATTTGGAAGTAGAGGAATTGAAGGAAAGATAAAAGCAATTAAATATGCTAGAGAAAACAATTTGCCTTTTCTTGGACTATGTTTAGGAATGCAATTAGCAGTGATTGAATATGCAAGAGATGTGTGTGGAATAGAAGATGCATCTTCAACTGAATTTGATCCACTATGTAAAAATCCAATTATAGATTTAATGGAGGAACAAAAATCCGTTATCAATATGGGCGGAACATTAAGACTTGGTAATTATGAATGTAATATAATGAAGGGTACTCTTGCATATAATGATTATGGTAAAACTAAGATACTAGAAAGACATAGACATAGATATGAATTCAATAATAAATATAAAGAAATATTAGAAAAGAATGGTATGGTATTTTCGGGAATAAATAAAAAAGCTAATTTAGTAGAAATAATTGAATTACCTAAACATAAACACTTTATAGCATGTCAATTTCATCCTGAATTCAAAAGTAGACCTAATAGACCACATCCATTATTTGATTCTTTTATAAAATCATCTATAAAATAATTCCATTTATTAATTTTTAGTGTTATAATGAATTTATAATAAGGAGTGGGTTATGAAGACACCATTAAGATATCAAATAACTGAATATGATTGTGGAACAGTATCTTTGTTAAATGCAGTAAGTTATTTATTTAAAAGAGAAGATATTCCAGTTGAGTTAGTAAGAGCAATACATATGTATACTATAGATTGTTATGGATATACTGGTGAAAAAAGTAATGAATGGATGCCAAGCTCATCTATTAATGAAATGTGTAGATGGTTTACAAATTGTTCACTCAAAAATGATTATAAAATTAATTCTTCTTATTTAAGAGGAACTAATGTAAATTATGAAAATATAGAAAAATGCATAAGAGCAGGCGGAGTAGTGTTTACTAGAATATGGAGAAAAGAACCACAATATGTAATAATTACTAATATTAATGTATTAAATACTTATATATTTGATTCTAGTTATGCAGAAGATGAAGATTATAAAAAGGAAACAGATATTAGAGTAATTGAAAGTAAGCCTAGTGAATATAACAGAATTGTGAGAACCGATAAGGTGTTTTCCGAAACAAATTCTATTTATTCACTTGGTAAATATGAAGATAGAGAGTGTATATTAATGAATAAAAAGGTAAAGGAGGCTTTATAGTGAAAAAGATATTTAATAAATTTATTTTGATATCTATTGCTAGTAGTGTATTATTTTTAGTAGTTGGATTTCTTCTAATGTTTTACCCACAAGTTTCTATGAGAGTAATATCTTACATGATAGCTGCATTATTTATAATAATTGGATTAATTCTTGTGTATAACTATAAGGGTGCAATACTACTTACTAATTTCTTGACTGCTGGTACTCTTTCAATATTACTTGGAACAATATTATTAATTTATCCACAATCATTAGAGGTAATTATTCCTATTATAGTTGGAGTGTGGATGATTATTACTTCAGTAATGAGTATACAAATATCAATATCATTAAAAAAGATTAAATATAGTGGTTGGATAGTAACAATGTTATTATCAATTATGTCTATAGTATGTGGATTATTAATAATAATAAATCCTCAAACTGGAGCTGAAGCATTAACTACATTCTTTGGTGTAATGCTAGTTATATATTCAGTAACAGATATAATGAATATAATTGTATTTAAAGCTAATGTTAAAAGTATTGTAAAATTACTTGAAGA
>CAYVZW010000126.1:0-2311 GCA_964456325.1 uncultured Clostridium sp.
TTAGACTTAGTCAAAAATGGAAACAAAGAACTATTCTAGTTGATATGCAAGGAAATAATGGTTCAATTGATGGAGATGGACCAGCCGCAATGCGTTATACTGAAGCAAGACTTGCTAAAATAAGTAATGTTTTATTACAAGATATAGAAAAAGATTCTGTAGAAATGGCTCTTACTTTTGATGATTATAGTTATGAGCCAACTGTTTTACCAGCACATTTTCCTAATTTACTTGTAAATGGATCTAATGGTATATCAGCAGGATATGCAACAAATATTCCACCTCACAATTTAGGTGAAGTAATAGATGCCACTATTAAAAGAATAGATAGTCCAAATTGTAGACTTGAAACTATAATGGAAATAGTTCCAGGTCCAGACTTTCCAACTGGAGGCATTGTTGAAGGAAAAGAAGGAATAATTAATGCATATAAAACAGGTAAAGGAAAAGTAGTAGTTAAATCTAGATATGAAATAGTTAAAGATAAAGGAAAAGAATCAATTGTTATAACTGAGATTCCATATGATACTTTAAAATGTAACATAATTCGTAAAATAGAAGAATTTAGAATAGATAAAAAGATAGATGGAATAATTGAAGTACGTGATGAATCAGATAAAAATGATGATTTAAGAATAGTAATAGATTTAAAGAAAGATGCTAATAAAGACTTGATAGTGAATTATCTTCTTAAGAATACTGATATGCAAGTAAACTATAGTTTTAATATGGTAGCTATTGTTAATAGAACACCTAGAACACTTGGAATACTTGAAATAATAGATGATTTTATAGCACATAAAAGAGAAGTAGTACTAAAAAGAACTAAATTTGATTTAGATGTTGATGAAAGAAAAGTCCATATTTTAGAAGGATTTATTAAAGCATTAGATATATTAGATGAAGTTATTAAAACTATAAGAAGTAGTAAAAATAAGAGTGATGCGATTGAAAACTTAGTAAAAGAATACAAATTTACTAAAATACAAGCTGAAGCTATAGTAATGATGCAGTTATACAAACTTACTAATACAGATGTAACTGAATTAAAAAGTGAATTTGATAGATTAACAAAAGAAATAGCGTATTTTAAATCAATATTAGAAAGTGAAGATGTGTTAACTGGTGTTATGAAAGATGAACTAAGAAGTGTTAAAAAAGAATTTGCGGATGCTAGAAGAACTACAATTAAAGATGAAATAAGTGAAATAAAGATTGATGAACTTGATATGGTAAGTAAAGAAGACTTTATAGTATGTATATCAAAGTCAGGATATGTTAAGAAAGTATCAATTAAATCATTTAATTCTAATACTGAAGAATATCCTGGAGTAAAAGAAAATGATTATATTGAAGGATTCTATAAAATTAATAATTTAGATACTATTCTTATATTTACAAACTTAGGTAATTATTTATATGTTCCAGTTAGAGAAATACCTGAATTTAAATTTAAAGATATCGGAACGCACATATCAAATATTATAAAGATAACAGATGGTGAAAAAGTAGTTAGAACAATAGCGGTAAACTCTTTTGATAAATCTTACTTAACAGCATTTACAAAAGATGGTATGGTTAAAAGAATGGAATTATCTTCTTTTGAAGTTTCTAGATTCACTAAACCAATTACAATGTTTAAATTAAAAGATAATGATGAACTTGTAAGTGTAAGCAGAGTAAATAATGATGAAGTAATTGTTATTACACATAATGGATACGCTCTTAAATATAATACTGAAGAAATACCGGTAGTTGGTTTAAGAACAAGTGGAGTTAAAAATATTAAATTAAATGCTAATGATTATGTAACAAATGCATTTGTAGTATCAAGTACTAAAGAATACATTTCATTATTTACAAATAGAAATACTGCTAAGAGAATAAAAGTAGATGAAGTATTAAAAACTTCAAGAGCTAAAAAAGGTTCTTTAGTTATTAAGAGTCCTAAATCAAAAGAATATGATTTATTTAAATCATTTAATACAGGAAGTAAAACAATATTTGGAATACTCGATTCAACAATAGGATACATGAAAGCAAGTGACATTAATATAATGGACAAGAATAGTGTAGGTAGTGTATTTACTAAAAAGAATGTTGAAGATGTATTTGTAGTAACGAGATTAACATCTATTACACAGAATATTGATAATATTGATTCTAATGATAAAGATGATAGTAAAAAAGAAGAAACAGTTGAAACAAAAGTTGAAGAGAAACCAAAAGCAGTTGTTAATTTAACTATGAGTGATTTCTTTGAGGAATTTAAAATTTAAAATAATGATTCAGTTATATACTGAATCTTTTT
>CAYVZW010000127.1:0-2230 GCA_964456325.1 uncultured Clostridium sp.
CAATTATTTCATAGTGGAGCTTATAGTTTCCAAGATAGAAAGAAAAGAGCAGGAGATTTTAGAAAATTATGGATTACTAGAATAAATGCAGCATGTAGAGCAAATGATATTACTTATTCTAAATTCATTAATGGACTTAAGAAAGCTAATATCGAAATCAATAGAAAGATGTTAAGTGAACTTGCTATATTCGCTCCAGAAGATTTTAATAAATTAGTTGATTTATCTAAATCTGCTTTAGAAGGAAAAGTAACTAAAAAAGAAACTGAAAAAGTAGAAGAAAAAATAGAAAAGACAGTTGAAACTAAAAAAGATTTTTCTAAATTAACAGTTGCTGAATTAAAAGAATTATGTAAAGAATCTAATATTGAAGTAAAAAGTACTATGAAAAAGGCTGATTTAGTTAGTGCATTAGAAAAATAATTAATTACTAAGATTCATTCTTAGTTTTTATTTGATTGATTTTTAAACTGTTTTGTGGTATAATATGAAGCAGTTTTAGGGGAAAACCATGGAGAATAAAAATAGGGTAAAAAAGGTTGAAAAGATAAATGAAACTAATTCTATAACTTTTATAGATGGAGTTATAGTTTTTATTACTAGTTACATAGTAGCGACTTTTATAATGAACAAGATTAATAAAAATAGGATTCAAAAAGAATCAGATAAAAATCACAATGAACAATGTAAAGATGCTAATAGTAGGCATTTTCATGGACCTAATAAGTCTTATTCATATAATAATTATAATATAAATGAATCTAATATTTATAAAAAGGAAATTGATAGTTTTTATTCTCTTATTAGTAAAATAGATGGATTTGATACAACTATTTTTAAAAATAATTCAAAAGATTTAAGAATTGAAGCATTGGGAATATCTGAATCTTTATTGCCATCATTAATGGTACAGACAATGGGCAATTTTTCATTTGATAAAAACGGAAGATCTGTAATTAAAATAGGAAGAACAAATAAAAAAGAAGTATTACCACACGAATTAATGCATGCCGCCTCCTCAGTAGATAATAAAAATAAAAAGTATTTAGGATTTGCCATTGCTGAAGATAATGGTAATTATATTGGGCTAGGATTAACTGAAGGATATACTGAGTTACTCACTGGAAGACATTTTAAAAATGGCACTATTCGTCACGTTGCTTATCCTATTGAGGTGAAATATGCTAAGATTATTGAATATATTGTTGGAAATAAAAAAATGGCTAACTTATATTCTACTGCTAACTTGGAAGGATTAATTTATTCTTTAGAACAATATGCTGATAGAAGTGAAATTATTAAATTTCTAGCAAATCTTGATTTTTTAAGTAAAAATTGGTATTCCATGGATAGAAAAATCTTAATGAAATGTAGAGAGTATTATATTGCGTGTAATAGTTTTTGTCGTGATTTAATTATTAAACATGATTACATGAATAGTTTAAACAATCCTAACTATTCAAATATTCCATATGAAAGAGCTATTAAAGCATTATATAGTGATGTAAATCTTAAAGGAATTAACACAAGACTTCATATTAAAGATGTAGATAGTTCTTTTACAAAAGAAAATGTTGAAGAGTTAGTTAGAAGTCAATCTTTAAGAAAATCATTGTAATACACTTAATAATTCTGTATAATAAAGCCATAAAAAGAGGTTGTATGAAAAAGTTTATTGATCCATTTCTGTATAATGTTCCAAGAATTGATGTTCATGGGTTTGATTCTACTGGGGCGGTAGCTACTCTTAAATCATTTATTGATGATTATACTAGGATAGATGCAAAGACATTAATAATAGTGCATGGTAAAGGTAGTGGTATTCTAAAGAAGGCAACCCATGAGTATTTAAGTAAAGATAAGAGAGTTTTTGAATATAAAACAAATAATTATAATGAAGGTGAAACAATAATTATATTAAAGTGAGGTAATATGCAACAATATTATGCAGTAAAAAGAAATAATAATATATTACATCTAAATAAAGATGATTTTAATCATATAAAAAATGTAATGAGAATGAAAGAATCAGATAAAATAATAGTTGTATATGATAAAGAAAGCTATGTTTGCTCTTTAAATAAAGATTTATTAACTTGTAATATTGAAAGTATATTTAAGAATAGTGAAAATAACACTTCGTTTATAGCATACATTCCACTTCTTTCTGAAGATAAAATGAAGTTTATTTTACAACACGGAACTGAACTTGGTATTACTGAATTTGTAG
>CAYVZW010000128.1:0-2208 GCA_964456325.1 uncultured Clostridium sp.
TTATAGGTGATAAACATATGGCTTTAAAAGGAGTTGTAATAGATCCAGGACATGGCGGGACTGATCCAGGAGCTGTTTCAGGGGATATTAAAGAGAAAGATTATACATTATTAATAAGTAAATATATGTATGATAGATTTAAGAAGTTAGGAATTCCAGTTGAATTAACCAGGGATACTGACATAACATTATCTCCAAGTGAAAGAACAAGTAAAGTTCAAAGTTTTTTTGGAGATGGTAGTGATGTAGTAGTTGTATCTAATCACTTAAATGCGGGTGGTGCGACTACCGCCATGTGGTAACCAAATTTAACTCCCTATAAGAAAAATGATATATTTATTAAAAAATTGCATTTATCTCCAAAAACCCTACTGTAATAAATATTTGAAAATAGCAAAAAATTACGGTGTGGAGTAATAAATGTCAATAGTTTTTGAAAATGTCCCAAATTTTTTAAAACATTAGCGGGAAAATATTCTCGTTTTTGTTTGTGATTATATATCCTATTCAATACATGTCAATATCAAGTTCACTTATTCATGCTTCGCAATATTGACATGTATTTTCATAAGATATTATTAAACACTACAAACAAGAATATTGAACTCAAGCATATTGATGTTTGTTGTGACTTTGCTTTATCTGTTTAAGAAATGATTCTAATTTCCACGGATGAGACATTGGTGGAATATATTTTTTCTTTTCTTTAATAATATCTGGTGCTTCATCAAATTCTTTAGAAAATCTTTCATTTATCTTTAATTCTTTTAATTCGAATACTTGTTCATCAATAGTAACTAATAAATCTCCATTAAACGCTTTTATTACAAGACAATTGGTTTTAGGCATGAAGCATTTGATTTCATCATTTAAATATGGTTGGTAGTATTTGTTTTTAAATTTAATAGAGTTTCCATTATCAATCTTTCTTGGAGTTAATATAGCTAGTATATAATTGATTTTTTCTTTTGTTGGCGATTCTTCAAATACAGATGGGAACTTTTTGTAATCGAGTGGGAAACGATTATTAAAATAAGGAATAAATACTTCTAATAAATATTTATTTGCTTCATCAATAGTTGTAATATTATTTAGTCTTAATTCACTAACTAACCTGCCTTGAAAAGTACCATTTGTTCTTTCAATTAGTCCTTTTGCTTGAGATACTGAAGTGGTTTCTAGTTCAACTCCTAATTGCTTACAAGCATAGCCGTATTGAGTTAAAACATCTTTTTCACTAGTTCTTTTATCGGGATTTAAAGACATATAGTTAAATACAGTTCTATTATCGGTTAAGAATTTATATGGAATACCATATCTAGTTAATATTTGATAAAACACATGATAATAACCATTCAACGTTTCTTGGCAATCAAACCAAGCACCAATAATAGTGGAAGTAGCTTTATCAATAGCCAGATATAAGCAAATTTTCTTTTCACCAAACCATAGATGAATTGACCCATCTTGTTCAATAATCTCACCGAAGTTTTTAGGTTTTTCACCTCTAGGATGCGAATCTTCTAAAGCAACTTCGAGATCAACAATGTAATTGATTTGTTCATTTGACATAGTAAGATTAATTTTCTTTTCTTCTAATAACTTTTGTTTGGTAAATTCGCGTTTTGTTTTCTTTCTAGCTTTAGGGGATAATATGTGTTCTTTACTTAAAGTTTTATAAACAAATTTGTATGAAACATCAATGTTTTCCTTAAGTTTTAAAAACTCTTTATAATGATTAAAATTAAAATCATAGTATTTTGTCTTATAAAGTAGTACAATATCTTCAGAGATTGATTTATCTAGTGCTTTTATGAAGCTTGTACACGGTTACCGTGTACAAATACTGATTTACCAATCTCTTTGTATTTAATAATTAGGCGATTAATTTGCCTTATTGACATATTGAGCTTCAAAGCAGCTCGTTTTTTATTTCCTTTGTAATCTACAAGTTCTTTAATAACTTGATATTTTTCTTGTTCATTCATTTTTAATTCAACCTTTCTCATTTTGTCACCTCAGTGACATAGTATATCATAGTTGGGACATTTTCATGGAATAACACTTAAGACATTATCATAGATTAATCATACAAAAAATTACGGTGTGGAGTAATAAATTGACAAAAAGTGGGAATTATAGTATAATGTCTTATATCGAAAGAGAGGAATAATAACATGGTAATACGCGAGAGATATTTAAAAGAAA
>CAYVZW010000129.1:0-2144 GCA_964456325.1 uncultured Clostridium sp.
AATTCGCCTAATAGTGAACTGGTAATTCTATATATTAGAGTAAAACGGTAACTTTGTCAATACTTTTTTTAAAAAATTTAATATTTTATAATACATAGTGACCCCCAGTTATTATGTATTTTTAAAATATTAAATAACTTTTGTCAAGAGATAGTGATAAAAAATTTTGATAAAGTTATATAAATAAGGAGTTATTATGGTATTCCCAGATTATTTAAAAATTATTAAAGATAATAGACAAAATATAATTGATTATTATGTTAATCAGTATGGTGAAGATTGCAGAAAAATGTTTGAAGAAAGATTTGATAGAATCAATTTTGTTTTTCTTGTTTCACCCGAAATGATTGATGAATACATTTCTGAAAATATAGTTATAAAGTATGTAGAAGAGTCTTTAGAATTTTTAAAAGAAATAGGATTTGACTCGTCGAAAATGAAGATTGATAAACATGGTATAGGCATAGATTTTAAAGATAGAAGCGATGAATTAAAAGCACGTACTATTCTTTCTGGTGGTTCTTTAGGATTAGTTTATGATGATATGGATTCGGGTGGAATATGGTCTTTTCTTGATAATAGTGATGTTAGAAAACATTCAGAAAGAATGCTTGGATTACTTAAATTTGTTCTTCCTGATAAAGAAAAATTATCTGTGGAAGATGATATTGTCTTTAACAGGATAAAATTTTTAGAAGATATGGGAATTAAATCTAAAGATATAGATAGAGATGAATATATAAAGTCTGAAGACTACAAAAGCCAAGTTGAATATTTTTCTAGAATTGCTTTGCTAGCTCAAAAACATAAAAGAAAAGTTGAATCTCAATTTAAGGAATTACATGATTATGGAAAAGAGTTATCTACTAGAATTGATAATATTCAACTTGGTATGGAGAGAAGTTTAATAAAAGATGAATTTTATGATATGTTAAGTGAAAATGATAAAAAAGAGGTTAAAGATAATCCTGGTTTTGTGTGTGGTGAACTAGAAAGTTACAATCTCTTTTTTGGAAGAAAACCATTCAGTCCCGGATTAATTGATTATTATTCTAGTGAGTGTAGTGATTTATTAAAGTCAGATAAAACAAAAAAATCACATAAAGACTTCATTATAAATAAAAGACTTGACTATCTTTGTAATAAAGGATTAGAAGAGTACATCAATAAAAATGAAAAATTATTATCTTCTAACTACGATTGGTACCAAATTCCAGAAATAAGTAGTTTTTTGCCAAAACAAGAAGCTAATAGAGTATCTGAATTGAAAAAAATGTCATTAAGTAATTATTTAGTGTCTAAAGCAAGTATGTGTGTAATTGCTGGAAATGGCATTATAGGGCATAATGTTACTCAAGCCTTAAATATGCTTAAAGTTGGAATGGAGTATAATGATTTACAAACAAAAAATGGTGAAGTTCAAAGTGTTAATATATTCTTATGCCCATTCGATGGTAATACTCCTGATGTATCATTAAGACATGAAATTAGACATGCATTAACCAGTAGTGCTAAAATAACAAACAATGGGATTGAAGAAGTAAAGATAGGAAATGATATATCTCAATATAATGATAGCACATTAGTAGATAGGAAATACACTGATTTTAATGAAGTATATACTCAAAAAGAAGCCATAGATGAAACAATATATAGCTGGAATCATGGTCAATATTTGATTAATAAACCAGGTGATAAACTTAAATTAGGTAATATGAGTAGTTATGATTATTGGATACCTCGTTTTCAAGTAATATATGATGCTTTACCTTCTTCAGTTAAGAGAAGCCAAATAGAAGATGATAATAATAGTCTTTATGAATTTATACCTGAAAGTGTATTATCTACTGTTGAGGAGCTGATAACCGATATTTCTGTTGATGATGAAGAGGCAATTAAAAGACTATATTCAATTGTTGATGAATTAAAAAGAAATGAAGAGGCAAGTATTCAATTATAATAAGGTAAGAAATAAATCTAAATTTATAAATTTTAAAATAATAATATTATAAATAATTAATGATATAGTATTTTGCTTATCTGTAATTATTTCTTTAATGCTAATTAATATAAAAAAGTAAAAAACTGCTAGATAAAAATTAATAAATGTGATATAATATTCAAGATTTGTTGGAGGAAATATG
>CAYVZW010000130.1:0-2119 GCA_964456325.1 uncultured Clostridium sp.
GTAATTATTCGTAATGCAAGATAAATTAAAAAGTTTACTCTAACCAAGTAAACTTTTATTTTATAATTTGAAATATAAATCTTAAAATCTTTATTTTATTATTAATCTTTATTTTCATTTTACTTATTGAATGAAAATAACAATTGTGATAGAATTATTATAGTATAAAGAGTAGAGGGATAAGTATGTTTAATAAGATTCTTACAATTAATAAAAATAGTGCTGTTGTATCTCTTACAGATGATAGAACTTCTATTAAAGACCTAATAAATTTACATGTAGTATTTGAAGATGATAATAAGAAAATATTAGGTGAGATTGATTCTATTAATAAAGAAACTGTTAATGTTAGTTTTTTAGGTGAACTCACTAATGATGATTTTATTGGTGGACTTATTAAAAAGCCTTCAATGGATGCCAAAATAAGAATTATCAATAATGATGAACTAAAAATACTTACTGGTAGCGAAAAAGAATCAATAAGTTTAGGAGTATCTCCTCTGTATAATGGTTTTAAATTAAATGTACCTATTGATGATTTATTTTCAAATCATACTGCTATATTTGGAAATACTGGTAGTGGAAAAACATATGGAATATGTAGAATATTACAAAATGTATTCCCTGAAGGACAAGTAATACCTTATAAAGCTAATATGTTTATATTTGATTCATATGGAGAGTATATAAATGCATTTAGCAATTTAAGTGAAAAGAATAAATATTATGGATTTAAAGTAATAACAACTAATACTAGAAAAGATTATGAAAAATTAAATATTCCAGTATGCTTATTAGGTCTTGAAGATATGCTTAATTTACTTGATGCGACTGAATTTTCACAAATAGCAATGGTAGAGTCATCTTTAATATATGTTAAAATGTTTGCTAGAGATGATGCTGAAGCTCATGCATTTAAAAATCATATTTTATCTAAAGCAATAACATCAATAATGTATACTAATCAAACATCTGCTAAAATAAGAGATCAAATATTCGAGATATTATCTGAAACTAATACTCCAGAATTAAGCCTTGAAACAGAAGTACCTGGTATTGGTTTTACAAGACAATTTAGAAATTGTTTTGATATAGATAGTGAAGGAAGATTTGCTGAGAGAAAAATAATATCAGATTATATTAAATCATTTATTGATGAAAATAGAAAATGGAATTATGATTCTAATGGAATTCCATATTCACTTAAAGATTTAGAAGTTGCATTAAACTTTACATTATATAGTGAGAGATATTTACTTAATGAAGAAATGTATGATTCAGCAATGAGTTTAAAAGTAAGACTTCATGATTTAGCAGCAAGAGATAAAAGTAAATTCTTTAATGGAACAGAGTATATTGAACTTGAAAATTATATTAAAAGAATACAAATAAGTGGTAATAAGAAATGTCAAATAGTTAATTTTAACTTAGAAGATGTTGATGATAGATTTGCAAGAACAATAGTTAAAATATACTCTAGAATGTTTCTTAAATATACTAGAGAACTTAAAGAAAGAGCATCGTTTCCAATACATATGATACTTGAAGAAGCACATAGATATGTTATTGAAGGTGATGATAAGAAGTTACTTGGATACAATATATTTGAAAGAATAGCTAAAGAAGGAAGAAAGTATGGCCTTATTCTTGATTTAATAACTCAAAGACCAACTGATTTAAATGAAAATGTCATAAGTCAATGTGCTAACTTCTTGATATTTAAAATTAATCATCCAGCTGATTTAGAATATATATCTAAAACAATACCTAACATGAGTAGTGATATAGTCGAAAAACAAAAAACACTACAAGCTGGAACATGTGTAGCATTTGGAAGAATATTTAAAATACCAATGATAGTTAAAATGGAAAGAGCGGACCCACCGCCAACTAGTTCAAACTGTCCTATATATAATAATTGGATGGTTAAATTAAAGGAGTAAAGAAAGGCAATAATTATGTATTATGATTTTGGTCCACAATATTATATAGATATGATGAAAGCTAAGACTTCATCTAAATATGTATTTAAAGGTAAGAAATATAGAATAAGTATTATTTCTGATGTTTTAATTCGCCTTGAATATAGTGAAACAGGATCATTTAGTGATTATCCAAC
>CAYVZW010000131.1:0-2088 GCA_964456325.1 uncultured Clostridium sp.
TTATAGTTGTATCATACTGTTTAATTAATGCAAAACTATAATACCAAGCTATAGCCATATTAATATAATATTCATCACTTTTAATTTTAGATATGAGAATATTATATTCATTTTTAAATTCACCATCAAGATAGAATTGTAATAAAGATACAATTCCAAATCTAACAGTATAAGTGTCCTTAGATTTAATCCATTTTTTAATATATTTATATACTTTACCTAAATCTTTTTTAAATACTTTAGGACTTATAGTATCACATACAATCCAATTATCAACGTATGGCAAAAAATCTTCAAGATTATCTAGAGTATCATCTAAATCTTTATTTAAACTTATTAAAGAACTATGTAATATGTTTTCCTCTAAATATTTATGAGGTAATTCATTAATAAATTTAGTTTTATCATTATATATTTCTTTAGATATTTGTCTTATTTGTGGTACTTTTACTCCTATTATATAATCTTTACTTATATTTGGAATAAGTCTTGAAGTGAATTCTTTGAATTTATCATCTTTATATGAGAATAATATACTTAATATTTCATTTTTTTCCATTTTAACTCATTCTAACACTATTACTTATTATCGGTTCGGTGTTGAAGTAGTTGAAGGTGTTGATGAAGTAGCTGAAGTTGATGTAGTGTCAGTTGATGTTGTTCCAGTTGCCGGTTGATTTAATTGTATTAGTGTTGCTACCACTCCCACAACTGCTCCTACAACTGCTCCTACAACTGCTCCTACAACTGTACCTACCGGAGTTAATGCTGTTCCTACGATTGCTCCCACAACTGCACCAGCTGCTATACCTTTGACAAACATTGATACTTTTTCTTCTGTTGGTAACACATCTTTTAATTTTTTAGTCGATTCTTGTAAATCATCCGGTACATTCAACTCGTTTAATTTTGCTTTTAGAATATCATCTACATCTTTTAATGATTGACCTATTTCTAGTAGATACTGAGTATCTAATGCTAACTTCTGCAATAATGCTGTTGTTGCTTTAAAAAAATTAATTATTTCTTTCCCTTCATTGTTTGGAGTACTTGTGGTACTTGCATACGATGGTATAGATGCTGTTAGAAATGATGTGTTTTTCATAATGTTTCTTATTTCATCCATATACCCCTTTAATACTTCATCATCAGATTCTACTTCCTCTATTCCTAATGAGGCTTGGGAAGAACCCACAGCATCAATTAATGCGTTTGCATCTATTTCTCCATTATTAATTTTCACCTTTAAATCTTCATAGCTTAAAGTTTCCATTTTTCCAGTTTCTTTGTTATACATTTGAAATGTATAGCCAGAAATTCCAGATAAATCTCCACCACTTAAAAATGCTACCAGTCCGTTCCTAAATGCATTGGTATTAACCCAAATATGATTTGAATCTTTTGCATTTACCAAGACAGCGGTTCCACCCATTGATGAGTACTTCTTTACTAAATCTACCATGTGATCGTGGTTAATAGTACTTCCAGTAAATGTGTACAATGTAACACCATTTTTTATTAATTCAAGTGCAACATCATTGGACATTCTCCCACCATCTATTGCTACGAGACTTCTAATTTTTGTTTTATATTCTTCAGTATAGCTTTTATATGCAGTTAAAATAGCCGGTGAACCTCCGTTACTAAAACCAGATACTGTTACATTACTATAACTTAGTCCATATCTTGCGATTACATCATCTGTAATTTTTAAAGCAGTTTTTGCATATGAACCAGGACTACCCGAAGCTATATGACCCCATACAGGCATAATGACAACTGATGAAGAGTCATTCTCATTTAAATAGTAATCCAACGCATTTTTAGTTGAACCATCTGTTCCACCAGAACCTGGAATATATACATGCACCGGTGTATTTGCGTTAACACCATCTGGGACATAAAGATCATAAGTATATCCTAAAGTATTATTAGGATCATTTTTATCAATTCTAATTATTTTTGAGTTAGATGTATCTGCCATTTATTCCTCCTATTTTTATTTATTGCTAACAATTATTTTTAACTAATCTTTTTAACTCATTCTAACACTATTACTTATTATCGGTTCGGTGTTGAAGTAGTTGA
>CAYVZW010000132.1:0-2068 GCA_964456325.1 uncultured Clostridium sp.
TACTGCACCTCTAAAATAATATACTCTTTCTCCATCTTCTGTTTTTGATGCATCTACTGTATAATATAATCCTTTCCCGTTTGTATCACTACTTATTTCCGCGAAGTTTATTCCTGTTGTGCTTGTTACATATGGACTACTTATATTGTCAGCATGTGGTTTATCATCATTACTTGTCTTACTTATTAAAACACACCTTAAATTTGTACTTGATGCATCACATGTTGTATACCATTTATTTGTATTAGAATTATTATAGTCATAATTTGTTGTCAATTTTGTTTCTTTTTTTGTCTTCTCTTTTATTGCATCTAAATATCCATTCTTTTTACTATAAATAGAAAGTATTGAAAGCATTAGGAAAAGAAATAATATTAAAAATGTATAAACTAAAGTCATAGATATAAATCCTTTTTTATTCTTCATTATACTTATCTCCTATTATAATTATATAGTTTTTATAATAGATTGTAAAGAAAAAGTCTATGAATTAACATAAACTATTTATTTGTTACTTTATAGCTTTCATATATGTATTTAAATGAATCTTTAATATAAATTGTATTTTCAAGCTCATTACTAATTAATTCTATTTTTGGAGGTATTGAAATTAGTATTTTAAAGAGTTTATCCTCTTCTGGTAATAATACTAATATTTTATTATACTCTTCATAGAGCATTTTAAAATTCATTTTAAATCCATCTTTCTTATAGAATTTATATAAGTCTAAAACAGGAGTATCAACCAAATGTTTTTCCCAGCTTATTAAGTAATTCTTATCCCCTTTTATAAAATGATCTTTAGATATATTATTATGTACTATAGAAACTCTTTCATTAGTTTTATCTTTTACAAGATTATACCATTTCTTAAGTTCAGAAGTAGAGTATTTTAAACTGCCAAGAATAACTGAATAATTTCTAGCAAATAAATAATGAGATGGTGACATATATACTTCTGTTTCTATATCTTCTATTATTTTTTCATAGTAGTCTTTTAAATATTCAATATTTTCTAGTAATTTATTATATATTTCACTATATTTATTATGACTAATATCTTTATAAAATAAAGTTTTACTATGTAATGAAGCCATAGTTCTAATTATTTCCATTCCATCAGTTACTTCATGATATTTAGTTTCTTCAATATATTCACTTCTCATTTCATCATCTGTTACATCAATTACTTTAGGAAAATTATCAAAGTTTCTTATAGATAAATAATCATATAATTCTAATACTTCATCATTTCTTTTTTTAGTTACAGTATTGTTATCTACTTTAACACTATTTTTATATTTATTGCTCATTAATAAATGGAATTATTATCTTATCTCCAATATTTATTTCATTTAAGTTATTATAGTCTTTAATGTCTTCATATTTAACATTATATTTAGTGCATATTGTGTCTATAGTATCTCCTTCACGTACTATGTATACTTTATATGTATTGTATTTTTCTTCAGTGTTTATAAAATTATTTGTTAAATTATTTATTGTTTCTTCAGTATTTATATTGTTAATTTTTTCTTTTACTTCTACTTCCTTCTTAATTTCATCATCTTTAAAGTAATCTTCTAATGTATCATTATTTATTACTTCATCCATAATTTCCTCCTTATCACAATTAAATTCTAATTCAGCATTTACTTTCATTACATCTTTTTCTATTTCATATTTAAAGTCAGATATTTCGATATTAATAGAATCTTTAACTATTGTATCTGATATCGCTATTGAAAAAGGAATTTCATAATAAAAGTCTTCTTCTATTAAAGATGCTTCTGTCATTTTGTATGTTCCACTTAATAATAATTTACCTTCTACTACATCATCATTAACTTTAAAATCATGTTCTACATCTATAGCTGTTATTTCAGATATTTTAGTTTTAAATATAATATCTTTTTTTAATGGTATTAATTCTTTCATAATTCTCCTTTCATAGAATTATATGATGCAATAAAAAAAATATTCAAATGAATGAATATTTATTGTACTATATATGGTGAATTATATGTCCCAGTTCCACTTTGCACTAAAGTGCCAGAGACCAAGGAAA
>CAYVZW010000133.1:0-2063 GCA_964456325.1 uncultured Clostridium sp.
AAGTCTTATAATTTAAATATTTTTTAAAAAACGGAATTTAATCTAAAAATTTACGTATTTTTACTACATAATAATAAATAAGGTAATAATTATGAATAAAAAAGTACTTCTATTAAAAATTATTTTATTTTGCTATATCTTAATTATTATAGTTAATTTGAGTTTTTATGTATATGCAAGTATCACACCTAAGTTTCAAGTAAACTCTAAAAGTAATATTTTAATATATGATAATGATAGTAATGAATTATTTGATAACTCTAGTTTTGACACTTATGTTACTCTTGATGAAATATCAGATAACGTTAAAAACGCAATTATTTCAGTAGAAGATAAGAATTTTTATACACATAAAGGGTTCGATTATTTAAGAATCGCTAAAGCAATGGTATCAAATATAAAAAACAGGAAAATAACACAAGGTGCTTCCACTATTTCCCAACAGTATATTAAAAATTTGTTTTTAGACTTTGATCAAACATGGAAAAGAAAAATAGAAGAGGCATATTTAACATATGAATTAGAAGTTCATTATTCAAAAGAAGAAATCTTAGAAGGATACTTAAATACAATAGATTTTGGTGCTGGTAACTATGGAATATATAAAGCAAGTAAATATTATTTTAATAAACTTCCTTCAGAATTAACTCTAAGTGAAGCATCAATATTAGTTGGAATACCAAAGAATCCAAGTTATTATAATCCTGTATCAAATTATGAAGAATCAAAGAAAAGACAAGCTGTTGTTTTAGAATCAATGGTTAATAATAAATATATTACTGAAAAAGAAAAAAAAGAAGCATATAATAGTAAATTATCATTTTATGCTGTTAAAGAGAAAAAAGAATTATCAAGCTTATATTACTATAAAGATGCAGTTTTAGAAGAATTAGAAAGTATAAAAACTATTCCTTCTTCTCTTCTTGAACTTGATGGTTTAAAAATATATACTTCTTTAGATAAAAATGCTCAAGTATTACTTGAAAACAATATTGACTCATATATGTCGGAAACAAGTATGCAAGTAGCATCCACTATTATATCTCCATCAAACGGGGAAATTATCGCTCTTATTGTTGGAAAAGATTATTCTATTTCACAATATAATAGAGTGACATCATCTAAAAGACAAGTAGGTTCAACAATAAAACCATTCTTGTATTACGGTGCTTTAGAAAATGGATTTACTCCTTCAACTACTTTCTTAAGTGAACAAACTACATTTAATTTAGGTAGTGAATACTATTCTCCTAAAAATGCCGGGAATATTTACGCTAATAAAAACATTTCACTTCTTGCCGCTATTGCATACTCCGATAATGTTTATGCTATGAAAACACATTTCTTTTTAGGTCTAGAGAACTTAGGTGAAATAACAAAAAGAGCTGGTATAAAAACTAGTGTACTCGCTAATGCCTCATCCGCTTTAGGAACTACTGAAATTAATATGTTGGATTACGCTAATGGGTTTATTACTTTGGCAAACTTAGGTGTACATAAAAACCCTCATTTAATTAGAAAAGTAACTGATCTTAATGATAATGTTTTGTATGAATATAAAGATGAAGAAGAATATGTTCTTAACGAGAAATATGTATATATTCTGAACAACTTATTAACTTCTACTTACAGTTATTCAATGGTTAACTACACTTCCCCAACATTAATAAGTGTTAATGACATATTAGGTAACAATAAATATGCTGTTAAAAGTGGTAGTACAGCTAGTGACTATTTAACTATAGGTTATAATAAAGATTATTTAGTTATGGTATGGGCAGGAAATGATGATAATAGTAAGTTAAAAACAAGTGAATCCAGGATAACAAAAAAGATATGGGCATCAACCATTACTAACTTACCTAAAAGCGAAAACCCTTGGTACAACATTCCAAAAGGAATTGTGGCATCTATTATAGACCCTATAAGTGGTGAAATTAATGTAGGTAGTAAATATGTCTGCTACTATGAAAAAGGAACTGAGCCAAACTATGAATTAAGTGACATTTATCAAATTATAAATGAAGATGAATAAAAAGTAGAATTCTCATTCTACTTCTTTT
>CAYVZW010000134.1:0-1983 GCA_964456325.1 uncultured Clostridium sp.
AAGCTTTAAGACTTCACCCACTAGTATGTGGTGGATTCAATGCAGACTTTGATGGAGATCAAATGGCTGTACATGTACCTATAAGTGAAGAAGCTCAAGCAGAAGCAAGACTTCTTATGTTAGGTGCTAATAATATACTTGATCCTAAAGATGGAAAGCCAATCGTAACACCATCTCAAGATATGGTACTTGGAAACTATTACTTAACGCTTGAAGTCCCTGGTGAACCTAATGAAGGAAAAGCATTTAAAGATTCAAATGAAGTATTAATGTCATATGAAAGAAGAGATATAACTATTCATACAAGAATTTGTTTACCAACAAAATCATTTACTCATAAAGTATTTACTGATGAACAAAGAGAAAAATATTTAGTAACAACAGCAGGGAAAATAATATTTAATGAAATATTACCAGATACATACCCTTATATTGAAGAAGGAAGTACTGAGAATTTTGAAATATTAACTCCTGATAAATTCTTCATTGAAAAAGGAAAGAATTTAAGAGAAGAAGTTGCTAAAATGCCTATAGTAAATGCTTTAGTAAAGAAAGATTTAGGTAAAATAATTGCTCAAATATTCAAAAGATATAAAACTACTGAAACATCTATGATGCTAGATAGATTAAAAGATTTAGGATTTAAATATAGTACTAAATCTGGTATTACAATATCACTTTCTGATATTCCTGTTAATACTGAAAAACAAGCTGTAATAGATGAAACAAGAAAAACAATAGATCAAATTAATAAACAATTTAAACGTGGTCTTATAACTGATGATGAAAGACATAGTAAAGTTATTAAATTATGGACTGATGCTACTAGTAAAGTTCAAAATAAATTAAGTGAATTATTACTACAAGATACTAAGAGTCCATTATCTATGATTATTAACTCTGGAGCCAGAGGTTCTGCTAACCAGTTAGGACAACTTGCTGGTATGCGTGGAATTATGGCTAAACCTGATGGAGGACAAGTTGAAATACCAATTTTAGCTTCATTCCGTGAAGGACTAGATGTTCAAGAATTCTTCTTGTCAACACATGGTTCTAGAAAAGGAACAGCTGATACTGCTCTTAAAACAGCAGATGCTGGATACTTAACAAGAAGACTTGTTGATGTAGTACAAGATATTATAGTAAGAGAAGAAGATTGTGGAACAATTCAAGGGTTAGAAGTTAGTGCGTTCACTGAAGATAAGAGTGGAGCTACTATTGAATCATTTAGAGAAAGAATACTAGGAAGATATTCAAATCAAAAAGTTATTAATCCTGAAACAAAAGAAGTTATTGTTGATAAAGGTGCATTAATCACTGAAAGAATAGCTGATAAACTTGAAAGAGCAGGAATAACTAAGATGGAAATTAGAAGTGTTCTTACATGTAAATGTGAAAATGGTGTATGCCAAAAATGTTATGGACTTAACCTTGCTACAGGTAATGTTGTAGAAGTAGGAGAAGCTACAGGTATTATGGCAGCTCAATCAATTGGTGAACCAGGTACTCAGTTAACAATGCGTACATTCCATACGGGAGGTGTTGCATCTGCAGCTGATATTACTCAGGGTCTTCCAAGAGTTGAAGAACTATTTGAAGCAAGAACTCCAAAAGCAAAAGCAACTATTGCTGAAATAGATGGTAAAATTACTAAAATTACTGATGAAAAATCAAGATTTAAAATATATATTACTAATGATATTGAAACTCGTGAACATGTATCTCAATATAATGCTAAATTAAGAGTAGAAAAAGGTGATATGGTTCATGCAGGAGAAGCTTTAACAGAAGGAAGTGTTGCTCCTAAAGAATTATTAGCAGTTACTGATCCAACTACTGTTGAAGAATATATTTTAAAAGAAATTCAAAAAGTTTATAAGAGTCAAGGTGTTGATGTTTCTGATAAACATGTTGAGACTGTCGTTAAGAGAATGATTACTAAGATTAAGATTGTTGATCCAGGTGATACAAACTTAATAGAAG
>CAYVZW010000135.1:0-1955 GCA_964456325.1 uncultured Clostridium sp.
TGATCAAGAAACATTAGATATTCCACATAAAAAGGGGATATATAGTAGAAGAGGTAGAGCTGCTTCTGCAAATATTATCCCAACATCAACTGGCGCTGCCTCTCAAATTGGAAAAGTTATTCCAGAACTTAATGGTAAACTTGATGGTATTGCTTTAAGAGTACCTGTAACTGATGGTTCAGTTATAGATTTAACAGTTGAGATAGAAAAAAAGACTACAAAAGAGTCTGTTAATAATTTGTTTAAATCTAATCAAAGTAAGACATTAAAATATACAGATGAGCCAGTAGTAAGTTCTGATATTATCGGAGAAGAATGTGGAGCATTAGTTGATGGGCTTCTAACTAACATCATTGAAAGTGATGAAAAACAACTACTTAAAGTAGTTGCTTGGTATGATAATGAAGTAGGATACACTGCTCAAATGATTAAAACTGCAAAAATGTTTAAATAGAAGCAAATGTGCTTCTTTTTAAATATCTTTTTCTACTTCCTCTTTATCACTAAAATGTATTTTGTCATGTCCAATAATTTGATAATTTTCATGACCTTTACCAAGAATAAGCAAGATATCTTTATCTTTTAACATGCTTATTCCTTTTTTAATAGCTTTATGTCTATCATATATAACTTCATAATTATCTTTTTTAATGCCTTCAAGGATGTCTTTAACTATAGATTTTTCATCTTCTGTCCTAGGATTATCATCAGTTACAATTACATAATCAGATAATTCTGTAGCGATATTTCCCATAATAGGTCTTTTTGTTTTATCTCTATCTCCACCACACCCAAATATTGTAATGATTTTCCCTTTTTTATATTCAAGTGAGCTATTAATTACATTACTTATTGCATCAGGTGTGTGAGCATAATCTATAAATATACTATTGGTTTTATATTTAATCATTTCCATTCTTCCCGGTGGGTGATTCAATAGTTGGCACATGTTCATAACATCTACTATGTCAAACCCTAAACAAGTAACTAAAAGTAATGCAGTTAAATAATTATAAACATTAAATGTTCCAACAAAAGTACTGCCAACTGCGTATTCATTATCTTTATAAGTAAATCCAAATTGAGTATTTTGATTACTAAGATTAATAAAATTAATCTTTAAGTCACCATCTTTGCCGAAAGTAACATTTGTATTTTCTCTTAGCATAAAATTATTGTAATAAGGATCATCCGAATTAATTATTGCAATTTTCTTGCCTCTTGTTTTAGTAAAAAGGATTTTTTTTGCTTCAGCATATTTTTCCATTGTTTTATGATAATCCAAATGATCTTGTGTAAGATTAGTAAAAGCTACTTCATCAAACTCTAGGCCATATACTCTATTCTTATCTAACGCATGACTACTTACTTCCATAACAACATATTCATATTTTTTTTCTTTTGCTTCAAGCAACATTGAATATAGTAAATCAACATCTGGTGTTGTATTGTTAAGTTCAGTCTTTTCTTTTCCACAAAAGAATCCAATAGTTCCAATATATGCCGTTTTTTTACCTAGCATATTTAGTAGTTGATATGTTAAGTAGCAACTAGTTGTTTTGCCATTCGTTCCAGTTACTCCGATTAATTTCATATCTTTAATAAGCGGATAATAATTATCATATAAATAATTATTTAAGTATTCACGTGTGTCCTTAACAATTTCAGTTTCAACTGGGTATTTTCCATGTTCACATATTATTTTAGATGCGCCATTTTTTATAGCATCTTCAATATAATCATGTCCATCTCTTTCAACATTCTTAATGGCAATGAATGTATCTCCTTTTTTTACTTTTCTCGAATCACTTTTTAATTTAATTTCCATATGTTCTCCTACTACAATTATATAATAATTTTACAATAATAATAAAAAAAATAAAAAAGTTTACAAAATTTGAAGTGTTTTCAAAAGATATCGCTAATAATATAGTAGAAGGAGGTGAAAGTTATGA
>CAYVZW010000136.1:0-1937 GCA_964456325.1 uncultured Clostridium sp.
TGCTTCCACATATTTCTACACCTACTATATCTTTGCTTCTTCTAAACTTAGTTGTTGAGTTTTCAAAACATTTACGAATAATCATTTCAGTTTTTTTATGTTTCGTTGCAAGTGAAAAACCAATTGGCACTTGCTTTACAATGTCAACTGCAAAAGTTGGACCTGATATAACTGCAATACTATTAGAACAATACTTTGAAAAGACATCATTTAAAAACAAACATGTGTCTTGTTGAATTCCTTTAGTTGCAATTAAAACAGGTTGATTTTTTTTAATATGTTTACTAATTTCTTTTGTAGTACTTTCAAAAGCAAAAGCCGGTACTGCGATTACTATTAAATCCATTCCAACAATAGCTTCCTCTATATTGTTTGTTATTTTTATTTCCTTTGGAATAACAAATTCCTTTAATTTAATTGTTTTTCTTGTTTTAATTAATTCTTCTTGTTCTTCTTTACTGTGTGTCCACATGGTAACATTAACCTTATTATTATTTAATATGCTTGATAAAGCAAATCCATATGCGCCACAACCTAATATTCCTACATTCATTTAATTCACTCTCCATATCAATTCTAATATAAATATGAATATATATCAAGTCATTTTAAAAGTCATATCACTATGACCTACTTTTTTTATCCTTCTTTTTATCTTTATTCCTATCCACAATAATATCAGTTTTAAATACGAGGAATAGTAGAACAAACATAAAAAATATATAGCATACAATAACTTCTGTTGTTTGATTTAATACATAAAATATAGTAGTAATTGAGAATACAATATTAATTGCATAAATTATTAACAATGTACTTTTCTTTGAAAACTTTTTTAATAATTGATGATGTATATGTTCCTTATCAGCATGATCAAACTTTTGTCCTTTAAGTTTTCTTCTTATAATCGCAAATAATGTATCCATTATTGGAATAGCTAAAATTAATAACGGAATTATTAATGATGTCAATGTTGAAGTTTTAAATCCAATTAAGAATATAACCGCTATCATTAAACCTAAAAATGTACTTCCAGCATCTCCTTGATATATTTTAGCTGGTGGAAAATTATGAACTAAATATCCAAGAGTACTTCCTAACATTATTAAACATAATATAATATCTAAACCACCAAATTTATTAAGTATAAATCCTATAATAGCGATAGTTAAAAAATAAATTGAAGATATTCCTGCGCATAACCCATCTAACCCATCAATTAAATTAATTGCATTAATAATACCAACAATGATAACCATTGTAATTATTGGAGCAAAAATACCAAAATTTATGCTTAACCCAAATAAAGTAATATGAGTTAAGTTTAATCCACCATAGAATACTACAATAGCAGACACTATTATTTGTACTAATAATTTATATTTATTAGGCATTGGAGTATCACATTTTGTCATGTCATCAAACAAACCGAGTAATAATATAAGAAATGAAGATATCAAAACAGATAGCATTAAATCATTCTTAGGAGCAAATAGCATATAACCAAGTAAGAATGCTAAATATATTCCTAACCCACCTAATAATGGAACAGGTGCAGTTTGTATTTTTCTTTCTCCTGGTTTGTCTAATATATTTAAATATATTGCTACTTTTTTCATAAGTTGAACAAATATCAATGATGCTAAAAAACATACACCCACTATTAAAAATATATTATGACCATTTACCATAAAATTCATATTATCACTTCCCAATAATTACATTATATATTATTTTATATTTTTTAGCAATTTATTCAACAAACAAACAAATTATTCCATTTATATGAAAAGAAATTATCACAAGATGATAAATTATCGTTGACGTGTAATAGCATTAATGCTATTATTAATTTAAGCGATAATACATAAAAAGTGTTATCAAAATATGTATTAATTGATAAGGGGGAATTATGAATCAAGAGAAAATGCATTTAA
>CAYVZW010000137.1:0-1922 GCA_964456325.1 uncultured Clostridium sp.
AACAAGTTCATTGTCTGTATTTCCTACTTCACCAATTGTAGCTTTACAATTTGAAAGTACTTTTCTTGTTTCACCACTCTTAAGACGAAGAATAATATATTTACCTTCTCTACCTAAGATTTGAGCACTACTTCCAGCACTTCTAGCCATTTTAGCTCCAGCGCCTGGGTTAAGTTCAACATTGTGAACAGTAGTACCAACTGGCATATTTTCAAGTGGTAATGCATTTCCAACTTTAATATCGGCATTAACTCCGCTTTCAATTACATCTCCAACTTTTAAATTAAGTGGAGCTATTATATATCTCTTTTCTCCATCAAGATAATGTATAAGTGCAATATTAGCAGTTCTATTTGGATCATATTCTATAGAAGCAACATGTCCTTTAATACCATCTTTATTTCTTTTGAAATCTATTAAACGATATTTTTTTCTGTTTCCTCCACCAATATGTCTAACAGTTATTTTACCTTGATTATTTCTTCCACCTGTTTTACTTTTATTAACAAGAAGACTTTTTTCAGGAGTTCTCTTAGTAATTTCAGTATTTACTAATGTACTCATTCCTCTTGTTCCAGGAGTATTAGGTTTATAATTTTTAATTGGCATAATTACCCTCCTAGTATTCTATAGAAGAGCCTTCAGCAAGTTTAACATATGCTTTTTTATAAGCAGGTGTTAACCCTGTATATTTTCCTACTCTTCTACTCTTTTGTCTTGCATTTAATGTATTAACACTAACCACTTTAACTCCGAATTGCTTTTCAATAACATTCTTTATTTGAGTTTTATTAGCTGTATTCTTTACTTTAAATACATAAACATTCTTATCATTTTTTAACATTTCTGATTTTTCAGTTATTACTGGTGCGATTATAATATCCATTATTTAAGCACCTCCTCTAATTTCTTAATAGAATTTTCATCTATTACTAAGTAATTATTAGCAACTAAATCAAGTACATTAATTCCATTAACTTCAAGAATAGTAGTTAACCCATTATTTCTTGTAGCTAAACTTAAATTCTTATTATCTTCAGAATATATAATTAATGTTTTACCATTTGCTTTGATTGTTTCTAATGTTTTAGAAAAATCTTTAGTTTTTGGTGTTTCAACATTTAATGTATCTACTACTATTAATTCCTTATCTTGGAATTTTGAAGATAAAGCACTTCTTAATGCTAATTTTCTTTCTTTTCTATTTTGCTTTTTATCAAAACTTCTTGGTTTAGGTCCAAGAGCAATTCCACCACCTGGCCATTGAGGGCTTCTAGTAGATCCTTGTCTTGCATTTCCTGTTCCTTTTTGTTTATAAGGTTTTCTTCCTCCACCGCTAACTTCACTTCTAGTTTTTGTTGATGCAGTTCCTTGTCTTGCAGATGATTGAGCAACTATTATTGCATCTTTCATTACTTTTTCGTTAACTTCAACATTCCAAATACTATCAGTAAGAGTTAAATCTTTAACGGCTTCTCCTTTTAAATTTAATACTTTAACTTTTGCCATTATTCTGAAACCTCCTCTTTAGTTGTTTCTTCTGGAGTTTCTTCTTTAACTTCTTCAGTTTCAGTTACTTCTTCTTTAACATCTTCTATATTTTCTGTAGTTACTTCTTCACTAACATTGTTAGTTTCTTCTTCTACTACTTCTTCATAAGATATTAATTCAACTGGATTACGTTTTGTAGCACCTTTAATAGCACTTTTAACAAATACATAAGATCCTTTTGGTCCTGGAACATTTCCACTTACTAAAATACAATTGTTTTCAGCATCTATAGAAATTACTTCAAGGTTTTGAATAGTAACTTGTTCTCCTCCCATTCTTCCTGGTAACTTTTTACCTTTAAGAACTCTCATTGGTCTCATAGTTCCTAGAGATCCGGTTCTTCTGTGATAAGTTGATCCATGTGTTTCTGG
>CAYVZW010000138.1:0-1847 GCA_964456325.1 uncultured Clostridium sp.
CCCCACATGTTTTAAGACATACTTTCGCAACAGATATGTTAAATAATGGATGTGATATTAAAATAGTTCAAGAATTACTCGGACACTCTTCACTAAGAAGTACCGAAATTTATACACATGTTACGAATGATAGAATAAAAAAAGTTTATTATGATTGTTTTCCAAGGAGGGATGAATAATGGCTAAATTATATTACAGATATGGTGCGATGAATTGTGGAAAGACAACATTATTGTTGCAAGTTGCTCATAATTATGAAGAAAGAGATATGAAAGTACTAATATTAAAATCAAGTATTGATACAAAAGGAAATGAAAGTATAGTATCAAGAATTGGAATGAAAAGAAAAGTAGATCATGCAATAAGTAAAAATGAGAACTTAAATAAATATTTATCTGAAATTAAAAATGATGTTGTATGTATTTTGGTTGATGAAGCACAATTCTTAACTAGAGATCAAGTTGATGAATTATTTATGTTTACTAAATTAAAAGACATTCCAGTTATTTGTTATGGACTTAGAAGTGATTTTAAAACTATTGCCTTTCCTGGAAGCCTTAGATTATTTGAATTATCTGATGTTATGGAAGAACTATATACTATATGCAGATGTGGTAAAAGAGCAAAATTTAATGGAAGAAAAATAAATGGAAAATTTACAACAGAAGGTAGTCAAGTTGCTATAGATGGAGAAGATAATGTAGAGTATGAATCTTTATGTGGAAAATGTTATTTAGAAAAGGTTCTTGGTATTGACAATAGATAATAAAGTACTATAATTATAATGTTTGCGAGGAAATTATGGAAAAGATTACGAAACATTATGTAGAAAAGTATTATTATTTAGGTGTGCATAATTTAGTTACAAAAAGTGAGATATCTTCTCTAAATCCATGTGATATAAGCATAGAAGAAGATTTAATGAAATATAGATTGTTAGATGAAACTGTTTATACATCTTATGGAAATATTGTATTACGAGAGTATGTTGTACATACTCCACATATTTATATTGGTGATAAAGTTGCATATGATGAAGTGTGTAATTTATTTAATACAACTGGAGAAGTTAAATATAAAAAAATGGCAGAAAGCATGCAAATACACAATAGTCCTTTTTTGTGCATTAATAATAGTCTGAACTTTGTAAATATGAAAGATACAGATGTAACATACGATGAAATGGTAGCACAATATAATAATATAAGTAAGGATGATACTAAGTTAACTAGGAAAATTTCTTGATATTTTATGCAATTTGTGGTAGCATATTTTCCTATGGAGGGTGTTATGGGAAGAGTAACTAAATTGTTATTAGAAAAAAAGTATGATGTTGATGGTAAATCAATAACTGATTATGATAATGGATTTAACGCATTTTCAGCCGCATTTATGGATGGACAAGGTGATGAAGATTTACTTGCTATTAGAGAGTTTGTGAGAGAAGAATACATATATTTAGGAAGAGAGCCATTCCATATTGATAAGGATTTTTCAAATTGGACTTATTTTGGAAAGAAATTAAGTTATGATGAAGTTGTAGATTTATGGTGTGAAACTGGAAATGAAAAATATCATACAGCAATGGAAAATATGGCAAGACACGGAATCAATTATGTATGTGAAAGTAGAAAAGGTAATATATTTGAAATGGGAGAAGAAGATAATTTAGCAGCTAATTATATGCCTATTAAAAGGAGGTATAAAAAATGAAAGATGTTATTACAAAATACTATGTACTAAAATATTTTAGAGGTGGAAAGGAAGAATACACTGAAGTTGATACTACGGATCCAATGTCAATTGAACATGAAGATGATTGTCTATGGTTTACATTTGATAAAAGA
>CAYVZW010000139.1:0-1814 GCA_964456325.1 uncultured Clostridium sp.
TTAATAATTTGTTATATTATTACATTATTGTTTGTAAAAAATAGTACATTTTATAGATTTTTTAATTATTTTATTTTATAATCTTATTAAAGGAGACATAATGGAAAAATTAAAAGTTAATAGTGAAATGTGTATAGGATGCGGTCTATGTGTTAGTCAAAATGAAGAATATTTTGAATTTAATGATGAAGGACTAAGCACTGCTAAAAAAGAAGACGTTAAAGAAGAAGATAAAAAAGAACTACTTAATATAGTAGAAAGTTGTCCTGTTGGAGCAATTACTATTGAAGAAGAAAAAGAGGCATAACCTCTTTTATTTTACATAATTATATAATTCTTTTATTTCTTTACTATTAAGTTTTCTATATTCACCTATTTTAAGTTTATCCAATGTAAAGAATGCATATTTAATTCTTTTTAGTTTAATAACTTTATAACCAAAATAACTAAACATATTTTTAACTTCATGATTCTTTCCTTCAGTAATTGTAACTTCTAAATATGATTTGTTATTTTTTTTATCTACTTTTTTAAGTTTTACTTTAGCGGGTTTTGTTTTAACTCCTTCAATTGTAATTCCATTTTCAAGTTCAATTATTTCAAATCCTTTAATAATCCCATCTATTTTAACTTGATAAACTTTTGGAACATTATTACTAGGATGCATTAATTTATTAGCTATTTCTCCATCATTAGTCAAAAGAAGTAATCCACTAGTATCATAATCTAATCTTCCAACTGGATATATTTTTGTTTTTGTATCAATTAAATCTATTACAGATAACCTTCCTTTTTCATCTTTAGTTGTTGTTATTACTTTTTCTGGTTTATATAATAAATAATATTCTTTTAATTCTTTCATTATTGGGTTATCATTTACTAATATTTCATCTTTATGTGAAACCTTTGTTCCAAGTTCAGTTACTACTACTCCATTTACTTTAATTTTACCTTTTAAAATGAGTTCTTCACTTTTCCTTCTTGATGCAACTCCACACTCACTTAAATATTTTTGTATTCTTTCCATCTCTAACTCCTGCATAAATTATAATTGATTATTTGAAAAATGACAATAGACTTCTTATTTTATTTACTCTTTCATTGTATTTTACATAGTATATTTTCTCTTTATATATTAGTTTTTCGTTAATATAGAAGTTTAATGAACCTGAAACTCCATTTACAAGTTTATTATTTATCTTTGCTTTTATTTTTAAATTATCAAGTTCACTTTCTGTTAATAATAAATCAATGTCTTTAGAAATATACATATAGTAGTCATTGTATCTTTTATCATTTAATGTAAAAAGATATGAATCTATTATTTTATACTTATTATACATTTTAAAATATTTTTCATAGTAAGATTTATGTAATTCAAATTTATTTGCTTCATCAATTGAAACTATTACTAAATTCTTATTATCTTTAGATGCACTTGATACAAAAACTTGTCCACTTGCTTTAGTATATCCGATTTTACCAGCAGTACAATATTTATAACTAAGTAAATCATTCTTGTTATACCATATATATTCATTCATATTTGTTTTAGCTTTATGCTTCTTTGTACTAGATATTTTAACAAATGTTTCATTTTTAATGGCGTATTTCATTAGAAGAGCTAAATCATAAGCAGTTGAATAATTCTTTGTGTCATCATTTAATCCATGAGGATTCTCAAATGTTGTATTTAGCATTCCAAGCTTTATTGCTTTTCTATTCATTTCATTAATAAAGTCATCATATTTCATTATGTTGTTTGCTATTGTCATAGAGGCATCATTCCCACTTACAAGTAATAAACCATATAA
>CAYVZW010000140.1:0-1806 GCA_964456325.1 uncultured Clostridium sp.
CCAGTTTGAGTATGATAAACTTGTATTTAAGAGTATTACAGCTTATAAATAATATGCGTATTAAAGCAAACACTAAAATAGTGTTTGTTTTTTATTATGTTCTACTGGCTTTGGCTGAATATGTGGTATAATTATATTATGAGGTATCTTTATGAAAGAATTAGAAATGAAAATATTAAAATTTGCTGAGGATAGAGATTGGTTACAATTTAATACTCCAGGAAATTTGGCAAAATCAATTTCTATTGAAGCTGGAGAATTACTGGAATGCTTTCAATGGAATGATAAATATGATAAAAATGAATTAAAATATGAAATAGCTGATGTCATGAATTATTGCATATTGCTATGTCATCAAATAGGTGTTGATCCTAAAAAAATAATTCTTGAAAAGATGGAAATAAGTGCTAAGAAGTATCCGGTAGAAAAGTCAAAAGGAATATCAACTAAATATGATAAATTATAAAATAATGATTATATTATTTATTATCTTATTAATTCCTTTAAAAGTAAAAGCTAATATTGTATGTAATGATGGAACTATGAGTTCGAGTTGTTACGATTGTCATCAAGGATGTTGTTCTCATCATGGTGGTTGTGTAAAGAACAATAATAATGATTATAATTATATTGGAGAAAACACTACAGGGGCGGAAGATAATAATTTTGGTATGTTGCTGCTAGTAGGAGCTGCTGCAGCCGGAATTGGTACTGCAGTTGGTTATTCAAAAAGTAAAGAAAAATAGTTAGGAGTAATTATTATGTTAGTTTATGAAGGAATTAAATTAGGGTTTATTAATGATGTTGATTTAGGGATAATTGCTGATAAAATTAGAAATAAGTACATTGAAAAAATCAAGAAAAGACCTAGTGCCCCAGAGTTTAACTCATGGAAAAATTCTATGCAATATATGAGAGGTGTATTAAGTGACAATGAAATACCAGAGAATACTGGTATAGCAATTGAATACAATATACCACCTACTGGATGTAGAATTGATTTTATGGTATCTGGATATAATGATGATAATTCCAATGTTGTTATAGTGGAACTAAAACAATGGGATAAGGCTACACAAGTGAAGAATCTAGATGGAATATATAAAGTTAATACATTTACTGGTGGAGGATTAAGAGATGTTAATCATCCATCATATCAAGCAATGACATATGCAAATCTAATTAAGGATTACAATGAATCTGTTCAATTAAAAGATATTAATGTAGTACCATGTGCATATCTTCATAATTATTATTTTGAAAATGATGATACTTTGTTAAGCAATAATTATAAAGAGTATACGGATAAAGCCCCATTATTTGGCCATAATGATGTAACAAAATTAAGAAGATTTATTAAAAAGTATATTGAAACTGGGGATAATGGTGCTATTCTATATGAGATAGATCATGGGAGAATCAGGCCATCAAAAATGCTACAGGATTCATTATCTCTTATGTTGCTTGGAAATAAAGAGTTTTTTATGATAGATGCACAAAAGATTGTCTATGAATATGCTCTAAGTAATGCTATTGATACAGTTGCTAGTAATAAAAAAAATGTAATGATAGTCAGAGGAGGGCCTGGTACAGGTAAATCAGTTTTGGCTATTAACTTGTTAGTAGAATTAAATAATAGAAATATGACATGTTTTTATGTAACTAAGAATGCAGCCCCAAGAAATGTGTTTTCGGCAAAGCTAAGAGGAAGTTATACTCAAACTTATATAAATCACTTATTTCAAGGTTCAGGTAATTTTATTAATGAAAAAAGAAATAGGTTGGATTGTTTGGTGGTTGATGAAG
>CAYVZW010000141.1:0-1789 GCA_964456325.1 uncultured Clostridium sp.
AATTGATTATTATTATATAAAATGCTATAATATAAAACTGTTTTATGGGAGACAAGTATGCATAGAGTTACTAATATTGAAAGAGATAAATTAAAAGGATTTAATCGAGAATATGAAGAATTTGAAATTCTTAAAGAAAGATTTCTTAGTCACTATAAGAATGATAACAGATCACTCTCTCCTTCATTTGAAGATGATTATAGATTTTATGTTGAGAATGGGTCTTTATATAACGGTTATGCATATGCTCTTCAATTAAAAGTACGTATGCAATCCATATCAAAAGGAATACAAACTATAGTGCCAGGTTTAATATATAATCCAGGCTATTTATCAGGAAAATATAATTGTGGAGATTCATACACACCACAAAGTTTTATAGATGGAATAAAATATGATTGTGATTTATTAGGAATAGAATATTCTAGTACAGACCTAAAAAGTAAAATAAACAAAGATGAGTACATGATAATTGCTATGTTAGAGAAAAATGAATATTGTGAATATCTTAATCGTGATTTTCATTTTATAAGAAGAAATAGTGATGGATCTTTTTCGGATAAACTAGGATGGAGTTGCGAAATACGAAGAGCAAATAGAAAAAAAATAATAAAAAATAATATAGAAAGATATGAAGTTATTGATATTTTAAAGCTATCAATGAAATAAAAGAGTACATTACTGTACTCTTTTTGAATCACACCCTATTACGGAATTATATCTATAGGCTTCACCTCACTTTATAAATTAATTATAAAGTTCTAAAGTGAATAGTTTATGACTAATAAATTATTTCTCTGTGAAATTAATACTGAATTCCCCAAGCAACTTTATGCATTGCCTTTTTTCCACAAACTACACATTTTTCAGTATTATAATCTCTTGTTTCCAATATACATCTTGACTTAGTTCCTTTAATTTCTTTCATTTTAAGTTCACAAGCTTCATCCCCACACCAATAAGATTTAACAATGCCCGGTTTATTATTCATAATATCTTCTACTTCTTTTAAATCAGTACATTCATATGTTCTAGAAGTTAAATTACGAGTTGCTTTACTAAGTAATGCATTTTGAATATCCTTTAATAAAGAATTAACATAATCATATAAATTGTTAAGTTTTACTACTTCTTTTGTTAATGTATCTCTTCTAACAACAGTAACACTGTTGTTTTCTAAGTCCCTACTTCCTATTTCTATTCTAACAGGTATTCCATTAACTTCCGCTTCAGCAAACTTAAATCCAGCACTTTTATCACTTGAATCAACATAAGAAATAATATCTTTTTCGTTAAACGATTCTTCTATTTTATATGAAATATCTAGAATAGCTTCTTCATTTTTAATTGGTATTATACATACTTGTTTAGGAGCTATTTTAGGAGGTAATACTAGTCCTCTATCATCTGAATGTGCCATTATTAAGGCAGCAATCATTCTAGTTGAAACACCCCAAGATGTTTGGTATGCATACTCATATTTATTATCTTTATTTATAAATTTAATATCATATGCTTTAGAAAACTTTTGTCCAAAATAATGACTAGTTCCTGCTTGAAGACAAACTCCATTTTGCATAAGTGCTTCAATTGTTAAAGTGAATTCTGCTCCTGCAAATTTCTCTTTTTCTGTCTTTTTACCACTTATAACAGGAATCGCAAGAAATTCCTCGTAAAACTTCTTATATACTTCTAACATTCTAGCAGTTTCTTCTTTTGCTTCCACTTCATTACTATGACATGTATGTCCTTCTTGCCATAAGAATTCTCTACTTCTTAAAAATGGTCT
>CAYVZW010000142.1:0-1626 GCA_964456325.1 uncultured Clostridium sp.
TGTTTAATATTCTTTAAGGATAATAAAACAAAAGTAAGAAATTTTAGTTTTAAAAAAATAGGGGAAGTATTAAAAAATAAATATTTTATTGTTATATGTATATTAGGAATAGTTTGTTCATTTATAAAGTTTTCAACAAGTGGAGCTAACTTTCTTGCATATGTAAAACTTGAAGAAATAGGTATGAGTCCTTTAGGAATAGCATACGCAGATGTAATATTTTCATTTTCTCAATTGATAGCGGGTGTTCTTGCTGGAATATATTTAAAGAAGAAAATAGGAGTTAAAAAGACATTAAGTATTGGATTAATTTTAAGTATACTATTTTGTATAGTTGTAATGTTTATTAAAAATCCAACTATATTATTTATTAGTTATTCATTAAATGGATTTAGTTACGGTCTTACATATAATGTATTAATAGGACTTGCTATGCAACCATTTGAAAAGAATTATAGAGAAATATCTATGGGAATATATCAAACATTCTTTGCAATAGGTATTTACTTTGGAGATGTTGTGTACAAGTATATTTACAATCTAGTAAGTAGAAACAGTTTATTATATTCCTACACTAGAGTATATGGTATAACAGGGATTATTGCTACTGTAACGCTTATAATATTTATTATTACTTTTAAAAACAATAATGAGTTTTTAGAAAAATAGAGTTCTATAAGTTTAAGAACTCTATTTCATTTGTATCTTTTTCTTCTTCTTTTGGAATATCGTGAGGTATTTCATTTTTTAAATTTTCTTTATTCGAAGGAATAAGTGATGAATAATCTTCTATTACATAACTTGTATCTCCTTGTATTTCATCTTTTTGGTTTAGTAATTCTAGTTTTTCTTCTTCAGGAGTTATAATTTCAAATTTTTCATTATCTTTTTTTGCTTCTTCTTTATGTTCTATGTCATTCATGCTTTGTTCTAATGTATCTTCTTCATAAGTAGATAAATCATTTTCTAAATCTACTACTTTTAATATTTCTGAAAAAGATGTTTCACCATTAATTACTTTTTTTAGTCCATCTTGAAGCAATGTAATAACATCACTTTTATAAACAAGTTTTCTTAATTTATTTTTAGTAAATCCATTAGTGATTGCATCTCTAATATCATCATTTATTAATAGTACTTCTAGGATTGCAACTCTATCTCTATAACCTCTAAAGCATTTATCACAACCTTCTTTATGAGCATCATACATTTCATTAACATCAACATTTAAGGCTTTTTTAAATACTTCTTTTTCATATGGAGTTGTTTTTCTTAATACTTTACAATGTGGGCATAATTTTCTTGCTAGTTTTTGTGAAACAATTCCTGTTAAAGCAGAACCAAGCAAATATCTTTCTACTTCCATATCTGTAAGTCTTTCTATAGTATTAAGTGAATTGTTAGTATGAAGTGTAGAAAGTACTAAGTGACCAGTAATACTAGCACGTATCGCTATTCTAGCAGTTTCATCATCTCTTATTTCACCAACCATAATTATATTAGGATCTTGACGAAGTACACTTCTTAATACATTAGCAAAAGTAAGTCCAATTTCTGATTGAACTTGTACTTGATTAATTCCTGCAATATCCATTTCTATTGGATCTTCAACTGTTATAATATTAA
>CAYVZW010000143.1:0-1526 GCA_964456325.1 uncultured Clostridium sp.
AATTATATTGATCTATAAAGACCAATTGCTTTACCAAGAATTGATGCATTAGGTAATATAATTGGATTCATTGTATCGTTTTCAGGTTGTAGTCTTATATGGTTTTTTTCTTTAAAAAATCTTTTTAGTGTAACTTCATTTTCTTCTGTTAATGCTACTACTATTTCACCGTTATTAGCATCCTTTTCTTTTTCTACTATAACAATATCTCCATCAAAGATACCTGCATTTATCATTGATTCACCTTTTACAAGTAATGTAAATATTTCTTTATTCTTAGGAATTAATGTCTTTGGTAATGAAAAATATTCATCTGGATTTTCTATTGCTTCAATTGGATTACCTGCTGGAACTCTTCCTAAAAGTGGAACTGAAACAACACTTTCATTTCTTTCATCATATTCATTAGGAACATTTAATTCAATAGTTCTAAATTTTGATTCAGATTGATTAATATATCCTTTTTTAGTTATATTCTTTAAATGAACAAACATAGTAGCAGTACTACTAAGACCACATATCCCACATAATTCTCTTATAGTAGGAGAGTATCCTTTCTTTGCAATAAACTTTTTAATTTCATTTAATACTTTGTTTTGTCTTTCAGTTAATTTTTCCATTGTTATCACTTCCTTGATTTAATGATATCATACAAAAATATGTTTGTAAATATTTTCACAAAACTTTTTATATAAATTTAATGTAAATTAGTGTATAATTAATTACATGGAGGATTTTATGAAAAGATTTTTAAAAATATTTGCTATTTTGATGCTTATGTTTCCTATTATGATTAATGCGGAAGAATATACATCACAAACATTAAAGGAGGCTTGTGAAAGTGAAGAAATTGACTTTACAAGTACTACATATAAAGAATCAGATGATAAAGTTAATGTATATCTTTTTAGAGGAAGTGGATGTTCTCATTGTCATGAATTTCTAACTTATATGGAAAGTATAGTTGATGAGTATGGTAAATATTTTAATATAGTATCATATGAAACATTGAATGATGAAGCTAATGCTAACTTAATGACAACAATATCTGATTATTTTGGTGATAATGCTACTGGTGTACCATATATCGTTATTGGTGATAAGACATGGATTGGTTTTGCTGAAAGTGCTGAAGAAGAAATATTAACCAAAATTAAAAGCGAATATGATTCTAGTGAAAGATTTGATGTTATGGCTCAAATTGGAAAGAACACAAACAAAACAAGCAATAGTAGTAGTGATGGTGATGGATTAACAGTATTTATATTAGTTGTTCTAGTTGTACTAGATGGATTCATTATCTATAAAACTACAAAAGATAAAAAATATTTAGAAGAAAAAATAGATAAGCTTGAAAGAAAAATTAAGAGTAAGAAATAATTACTCTTTTAATTTAATAATAATTTAATAGTAGATCCTTCTTTTATTCGTTCACCTTCACTTGGAGAAGAATCTATTACTTTGTCTCCAGTTCCTGAATATTCAATATTGAAGTACAAACTTTTTAAAGTATTTGTTACTTCTTT
>CAYVZW010000144.1:0-1512 GCA_964456325.1 uncultured Clostridium sp.
GTATATTGTGTTACAATTTTATTAGTAGAACATTTATTGTTAAATGTCTACCTTTGTGGTTAGACACTTAGTCATTTGAACTAGGTGTCTTTTTTTATATAGTCATAATTACTTTAGAAGAACTAAAATAATAATAACAATCAATAAAATAATAATCCTTATAAGATTAATTATTAAATAATCATTCTTACTTCTCATATTAATCCTCCTTAATTCTAATGGTTTTGTCCAAAACTCCCTTAAAATAAAAGAAAGGAAGACACTGCAAATAAATGTTCTAAAGTGAATATAACAAATGTGAAGAGTGAATGCAAACCGATAAAAATGGGTTATAGAGTAGTATATTAATACAAATGGTTAATTATTTCTTAAGTTATAAATCAATTATTGTATTGTTTTTATACTTAAAAACAAATTATTAATATTTTAGAAAAGTTACCAACAAAATTGTTAGTAATAATAATTATGCCAATAGTTTGAAAAAGGTTGATTTTTCCCAACTTTTGTAGTATTATTAACTAGAAGTTTCATCTTAGTCTTGGATGCCTCAATCCTTGAACTCAGATTTAACGGATATTAAAGTAAAGGAGGATGAATGAATTATGGCTTTAACTAAAGATAAAAAAGCAAACATTATTCATGAATATGCTAGAAGTAAAACTGATACTGGTAGTGTTGAAGTTCAAGTTGCGATGTTAACTGAGAAGATAAACAGATTAACAGACCATATGATTGAACACACACATGATTATCATACTAAATTAGGTTTACAAAAAATGGTTGGAAAGAGAAAAAAATTACTTTCTTACCTTAAAGATGAAGATGTAGCTAGATATCGTGAATTAATTAAAAAATTGAATTTAAGAAAGTAGGCACTTATTTTAAGTGTCTTTACTTTTTTTAAGTAGAAGGAGTAAGAAATGAAAAGGATATTCGAATACGAATTTCAAGGTAGACACTTGGTAATTGAACATGGAGAATTAGCAAAACAAGCAGGAGGAGCTGTTCTTGTAAGATATGATGATACAGTTATTTTATCAACATGTGTTATGAGTAATAATGTTTCAACTGCAGACTTTTTTCCATTAACAATTTTATATCAAGAGAAATTATATTCAGTAGGAAAGATTCCTGGAGGATTCATTAAAAGAGAAAGTAGGCCAACAGATGCTGCTACATTAACAGCTAGAGTGATTGATAGACCTATTAGACCAATGTTTGATGAAAACTTTAGAAATGAAGTACAAGTAGTTAATACTGTACTTAGTGTAGATCCAGATAAGACACCAGAAATGACTGCTTTATTTGGTACATCATTATGTTTAGGAATTTCATCTATTCCATTTATGGGACCAGTTGCTGGTGTTGTAGTTGGAAAAATAGATGGAGAATTTAAAATTAATCCTACAACAGAAGAGATGGAAAAAAGTACTATTAACTTAACAGTTGCTGGTACTAAAGATGCTATTAATATGGTTGAAAGTGGTTCTAAAGAAGTAAGTGAAGAAGAAA
>CAYVZW010000145.1:0-1508 GCA_964456325.1 uncultured Clostridium sp.
AAAACTTATTTCCGTTTTTTTATTAAAAACGGAAATTCAAATTAAAATTAACAGTAAAGAAGAAAAAGTAAGATTTTACTTGATAAATGTAAGTTTCTTTGCTATAATTCATAATGTACTAAAAAGGAGGGAACTCAAATGGCAAAGAAAGAAAATAGAGAAGGTATTGCTCTTCAATGTACTGTATGTAAAAACATTAATTATTTAACAAGCAAGAATAAAGTTAATACTACAGGAAAATTAGAAGTTAAGAAATTCTGTACTAAATGTAATAAAACAACAGCTCATAAAGAAAGAAAGGCAGCGTAATAGAATATGTTTAATGTAAATGATATTAAAAATGGAATGACTATTAAATACGAAGGTAATGTATATCAAGTAGTTGAATTTCAACATGTTAAACCTGGTAAAGGTAGTGCATTTGTTAAAACTAAATTATATAATTTAAAAAGTGATTCTACTCAAGAAATAACATTTAATGCTGGGATTAAGCTTGAAAAAGCTGATATTAGAAAGAGTCAAATGTCTTATTTATATAATGATGGAACTAATTTTATCTTTATGGATAATAATACATATGATCAATTAGAAATACCAGAATCTAAATTAGAAAATAATGTTAAATTCTTAAAAGAAGGACTAAATGTTGAAGTAATGAACTATGAAGGTGAGATAATAGGAATTACATTACCAGAAAAGGTAACATATAAAGTCATAAGTGCTCCAGATGCTGTTAAAGGTAATACTACTAGTGGTGCTCAAAAAGATGTAACAATTGAGACAGGATATTCATTAAAAGCTCCTTTATTTATAAGTGAAGGTGAAGATATTGTTATTACTACTAGAGATGGAAAATACGCATCAAGAGGATAAATATTAGTTCAGGAGGTTAATATGGTAAGAATAGTTAATGAATTTTATAATCCAGATAAAACTAAAGTTGCATTTCTTAAGACTTTAAGAAGAACACAAATAATTGAAACTCTTAAAGAAGAACGTAATAGAACAGTAAATTTACCTAGAAAAGATAATATTAAAATAATTCATAAGAATGAAAGAAGAATGATATAAGTTTTTTACTTATATTTTTTTGTTGTTTAACTGAAGAAGAAAAAAATGAGATTCGAGAAGAAAGCTTACAAAGAAAATTGCAACAACGCAATAGATAGGAGAAAAAAATGGCAGAATTTGAAAATAATATGGAGCTATATACTGGAACAACAACACCAATTAATACACCAACACCATCAAGAGTCGTAAAAACTGAGTCATTAGGATATGATGTGACGGGTTTATTTATTAGTATTACTATCTTAACAATAGCATCATTTATAGTGGCAGTTAAACTTGTGTCTAAGAATACGTACAATATTGAAAATGATGAAGATATTAAATTAGTTAAAAAAACAAATAGGAGTTTGACATTAATATAAAAATAATGTATACTTGTTTCATTAAGTGATGAAAAAATAAAAGTATTTATATTTATTTCTTAAGAGAATTAGTGT
>CAYVZW010000146.1:0-1501 GCA_964456325.1 uncultured Clostridium sp.
GTCTTTTTTTTAGTAGTAGTCTCAGTATCTTTAAGTTTCTCTTGTAATTCTTTAACTACCTTTAAAGCTTGCTTTCTTACTTCATTAGCAGCATTTTCAACTACAGGAGTTCCTTTATCAATTGCATACTTATACAATTCTTCTGCTTTTGATTTGATAACTTGTGCTTGAGCTAAAGCCATTTCTTTAACTTTTTCTTTATCTAAGGTTGCAAGTTCTCCTTGAAGTGTTTCGATTTTAAAAAGCATTTCATCTTTTACTTCATCCAAATCAACTTCTCTTACTTTAGACATTAATTCATCTAGTTTCTTTTTAAGAACCTTTCTAGTATTTTCACCAGTGTCAGGTGCAAATAGTATACCTAAACCAGCTCCGATAGCTAAACCTCCTAAAAATCTTCCAAATCCGCTTCCATGTTCTCTACTCATAATCTTCTTCCTCCTCTTCTTTATTTTTCTTTGAACCAAATAATTTTTTTACAACACTTGATGCAAAACTAATGAATGTATCAGTTACTAACGAAAATCTATTAGTAACAACATTGAATACATCAAATAATTTATCAAGTGATGAAACCTTTTTACTAACATCATCTACTAGTGTTTCTACTTTACTAATAGTAATTATAAGTTTAATTCCTAAAATTATTACTACAACTAATAAAACTATTAATAAAAAGTAAATAACTATTGGCAATCCTTGATTTAATGCTTCCATATCTATTCCTCCTTATCATCATACATAGAATCTATTAAATTAAACAAATCATGTTCCAAAGTATCATCTGTTATAGTTTTATCTTCTTCTGGAACTACAGCTTCGGATGTATCTTCAAATGATTCTTCTTTAGCAGCTTCCTCAAGTTCTCCGACTGTAACACTATTATTAGTATTTTCTATTTTACTAATTAAATCCTCAATTTTAGAAGTTTTACTATTTAATTTATCAAGCTCACTTTCGACATTATCTACTGAGGCTCTTACTTCTTCTGGAGTTCTTATCATAGTATCTTCTAACTGATCTTCTAATGTTCCAAATGCCTTTCTTCTAACAGTATCATATGTTGTTCTAGTTGTCACAACTTCATCCATAGTATTCTTCCTTTCAGTAACATCATCCTTCTTATAATCTTTATCTAAAATACCATAAATTGGGCTTATTACTGGACTAGGTTTAAATACTTTAGGTTTTTCTTCAACTATTGGTGCGCTTATATCAACTCTCGATGTTCTCTTCTCTATATTTAACGCATTTACTCTAGGCGGAGTTGCAGTTGCTGGCTCATCATCATCAAATTCGGTAAAATTAAAAGTTCTTTCACTTCTAAATAGTTCCCTTTCACTATAAGTATTATCAGTTTTAACTCCCTCAACTACTTCATCTTTAATCTTTTTTACTTCTTCGGGAACTTCAATTTTTTCAGTGATTGGTTCTATTTCTCTCTTAATTTCTTTCTTAGTTTCCTTTGCAGGTTTTTCTTCTAATTCTGGTTCAACTGGAT